>JAHECI010000097.1:1347-10174 GCA_024641825.1 Desulfobacterales bacterium
AGGCCGGCAAATTTGTTTGAAGAGAGAAACGCATTTCTGCATCCGCGTTCCCCTCGCCGGGAAAAATCTCCGGTGTTCACCTATGAAAATACCCCGTCACACTGGAACAAGTTCCAGCCGGTCTTATCCCTTGAATCCATGGATGCTCCGGATGGAGTACTTGAAATCTACCATGAAAAGCAGCGCGAGCTGGACATGATGAAAAATATGTACGCTGCGGTGGGAACGGACAGTTTTACCGGGTTCGCCATTGAAATTTTTGGTGCGCCAACCGCTGAAGACGCCCGACAGTCTCGCAAGGTTCTCGAGGACCTGTCGGATGTATCCCCCCCTGAAAGAAACTGTTCGGCAATGGAATTTGCAGGGTTGCTCGAGACACGCCTAAAAAAAATCGGTATTTCCATGAACATTAAACTGGTCTCTCCCATGGCCACAAAGATTTCGGTGGACAGCGTTTCTTGGACCATCCATCTTAACCGGAACGCCCTTTTTGCCTCCCAGGAAGTAAAACGCCTTCTGGTACATGAGATCGATGTTCACGCAGTCCGAATTCACAACGGCTCTCAATTGCCCTGGGGCATTTTCTCCATGGGGACGACAGGATACCGGGAAGCCGAAGAAGGACTTGCGGTGTACTTTGAGCGCCAATCCGGACGCCTCTATCCCTTTCAGGAGAAAATTTACGCAGGGCGCTGTCTTGGGGTATACCTGTCGCTCTCAGCCGGTTTTGCAGAAGTTTTCGAAGAACTACGGGTCTATTTTGATGAAGAAACCGCCTATACCCTTGTGGAGCGGGTAAAACGAGGACTGACCGACACCTCCCGTTCAGGCGCCCTCACAAAGGAGTTTCATTACTTCACCGGACCCAAAAAAGTTCAGTCGTACTGTCAAGAAAGGCGCCATCTTAAAACGCTTATGGGCGGAAAAATAGCTTTCAGACACGCAAAAGTAATCGATGGTCTGGTGCGAAACGGCATTGTGGATACCTCGAAATGGGTTTTCCCGGTGGAAATGAACGATGATAAAGAATCTGTTCCAACTTAAAAATGCCTTAAGCAAGTGCCGGGGATCCTGGGCTTGGGTGGGGCAAAGGGGAATCGATGCGTTTACCGTCCTCGACTTTATTCCCGTGGATGCTGGATTCTGTTGCGACTTTGGTGAGGCGTATTCCGGACTATGGGCAACAGAGTCCCTGTTTTCTGTAGAAAAAGACCGGGGGAGGCGGGAAAACTGGGGGAATCAGGATCTTGAAAAACTGTGGGAACCGCCCACCCGGAAGCGGATTGAAACATACATTGACGGTGTGAATACGCCCATCAACACGGTCTGCTACCGTTCTCTTAAAGTTCTGGAAAAAGACCGACGTTTTCGCGTATTGGCGCCCCCCTTGAGACTCAAAGACCTGTTTGACAACAAATTGCGGCAACTGGAACTGTTTTCCAGGTTGGGTGTAAAGACCCCGGCCACGTTTGTTTGCCGGCTGAATGAAACCTCCTTTATCAAGGCCGGCGACTTTTTCGACGGCCCCTTCGTGGTGCAGCCCCCGGTAGGATCTTCCGGTGAAAACACCTACTTTGTAAACGATGAAGACGACTTCGACAGGGTGCGGCATGTATTTGGATCCGACCAACGCGTAAAGCTATCCAAGTACTTGCCGGCGCCGTCTTTAAACGGACATTGCATTGTTTTAAGAACCCGTGAAGGATTGCGTTCAATGGCGGTGTGCCCGTCGGTTCAGATTGTGGGCATACCCGGCTGCACCCGTCGACCTGAAATATACTGTGGAAACGATTTTTCAGCGGCCGGTAGGGTATCGAAATCCATCCGAGAAGAAATCTGTACCATTATGGAGAAGATCGGACTTTTCATGGGCAGCAAGGGCTTTCTTGGACTTTTCGGTATGGATTTCCTCCTTTACGATGACCAGGTACTGGCACTGGAGATAAATCCGAGGTTTCAAGGATCCACCATGCTTCTGTCATTGCTGCAAATGGACAGGGGAGAGATACCGGTGGCAGCGCTGCACGTGATGCAGTTCATGGGCCTCATGGAAGCGTTTTCCCAAGGGTTCTTAGAACAGTTGAAAGCAGCGTACCGGATCCCTTATACCGGCGCCCACTTGATTGTTCACACCTTGGGAGACACACCCTGCCGTATCGAACACGACCTAACCGCGGGCGTCCACATCCTCGCGGACGACACCATCCAACGGATTCGAAGCGGTACCACCTACCGCGACCTCAAAAGCCCCAATGAATGGTGTATCCTGGGGAATCTTCCCCGAAAGGAGACGGAAATTTGCCAGGAAGCCCGCTTTGCCATGATACAAACCAGCGAAAATGTTCTTGCCGGCAACTTACAACAACTCGAGTCCTATGCCGCGGCTTTTGTAAAAACACTTCAGGGTCGCTGCAGAACGATTCCCTTTAATGGAGGTAGTAAATGAAACAATTTTCCATGGAGACCACCGATATCGAACAACGTTTTGTGGAGTTGTATACGCTGGGCCATGGGGGGCCCGTCAATGAAGCCCCCTTTTATCTTCACGCCCTTGGGTTTGACAGCGAACCCGGAAAACTTGGCGCAGAACTTATCGCTTCGTTCAACCAGCAGGCACAATCAGACCCGGAACTTTCAAAATACGCCCTTGATCTCCCCAAAGCCGCCCATTTTCCCGACACCATCGTCTTGATCGATGCCTCCAACGACCGGCTGCCCACCGGCCCTGAATCCTTTCGGGTACTTGAGGATGAAGTCCAACGGCTGGGCATCAAGGCCCGTTGCCGCCTGGTGAATACCCGAGAAGAGTTGTTGGCGGCGGTGGGCAACACCCCCAAGTCCACCCTGGTTATCAGTGAGTGTGTCGATTCCGGCGCATACAACATCGAAGTTCTGGACCTTCTCGAGGCTATGGGCGTTGTTGTCCTGCCCGGTCGGGTCACGGCACCGGGATCCGTATTCTCCAACAAAGGGAAGACGTACCAAATGCTTCAAGATGCAGGTCAGGAAGATCTCCTGGCGCGGTATGTAACGGTGCCAGCATCGAAAATGAACACGTCTCAAGTGGTTTCAACCATTTTGGACAATGTGGACAAACTTTCCCAGGACTGGAATACCCACCGCTTTTTTGTGAAACCGGTCACAGGGGGAAGCGGCGTCGGCGGGTTCCGGATTTCCCGGACAAATAGAGGATATTTCGTCCCCGACCTGTCCAAGGTCACCGGCGATGCTCTGGAAATTCTTCCCATACATATGGATATCGACCCCCGGGACGACCGCCGCCTCGACGAACTTTTGTGGATCTTCTCCTTGTTTTCGTCCGACCCATACTACAGCAAGCAGTACTTGTGGGTAAATTTGGAAACACTGAGGGCTCGATACGGCACCGGCGACGACCGGGAAGCACTCAGACAGCATCTTTTAAAGACGGCCGCCCGCCAAACAGCCGGGGCTGAAGAGAGAAGCCTTGACCGCGACGGGATGCAGGCAAAACTCGAAGCAGCGGTCCGCCGCTACGAAGCACACTTTTCCAAACGGTACGATCCGGTGTTCTGCGAGCATATCGACTTCGGGGCCTGGGGGCTCAGGGCCCACTACCGCCTCACTCGCCGGAGCATCGAACTGGAGTCCATATACGCCAGGATTTTTCAGTTGGCCCTCACCGAAGAAGGGGTCAGTTATGTCGGGTCCGACAACATTTCCAACAAGCATACCGGCGTTCTCGAGTCGGTTCGCCTAACGCCCATCAAAGAAGCCATGGTCAATACGGTGGGGGGGCCCACTGCTTTTATGGATCTTCTCAAAACAGGCGGCCTTGCCGCTTCAGCGCTGGTGGCCACCCAGAAACCGGAATTGCGCCGCCGAATCCCGGTGCGATGTCAGTTGGACATCGCACCCATCGACGGAAAAATCGGAGAAGGCAACGCCGACACCGCCAGGGGACAGGCCCTGGGCACCCGATGGCCCGACTTCGTGGAAAACATGCGGGAGTGGTTCCGGGACTGCTTAAATTACTACGCCACCCAAACCTCCGAAAACGCGGAAAGTCAATAGGTTGGGACTCTGGTTTCATGACGCCTCCCATGGGGGTCGCCGGCCGTTACATGAACATTAAAAAGTTCCGACAAAGCAAGGAGTAAACGTATGTTCAGAAAAATTCTGTATCCAACAGACTTTTCAGACGTATCAAAAAAAGCCTTGGGTTTTTTGAAGCAATTTAAAAAAAGCGGTGTGGAAGAAATTTGTGTGCTTCACGTCATCGACAAAAAGGATGTCCAGTTCAGTTATCTCTATTTTTTTGATGAAAACAGTGCTGATGGAAACGTGGAACAGAAGCTAAAAAATGAAGCCGAACGAGAAATAAAGGAGATTGAAGGCAAATTGAAAGCTTGGGGCTTCAAGGTTTCGTCCAGAGTAACCTTCGGGATTCCTATTAAGGAAATATTAAGCGCCGAAAAAAAGGAAGACATCTCCATCATCGTCATCGGCTCACATGGAAAGAGCGATTTAGAAGAAATGCTCCTCGGCTCCGTATCGGATAATATCATACGAAAATGCAATAAACCGGTCCTGGTGGTTAAGCGATGATTAAAATTTAAGATCACATTAGGAGAAAACCGTGGGAAAAATAATAACCATAATTCCAGGTTGGTTTCTGGTTGCTATCCTGTCGGTCCCTTTTTTCGGGGGATGTTCCAAGGCATATTATGATGCAATGGAAAAGGTGGGTATTCATAAACGCGATATTCTTGTGGACCGGGTGGCGGACGCCCGAGATGCACAGTCGGAAGCCCAGGAAAAGTTTAAGTCTGCTTTGGAACAGTTTGGTTCGGTTGTCCAGGTTGAAAATACCGACCTGAAGAAAGCCTACGACAAGTTGAATGCAGCATATGAGGACAGCGAAGGGGCTGCAAATAAGGTTTCCCAACGAATCGACAAGGTGGAATCCGTGGCCGATGCCCTGTTTGAGGAATGGGAGGATGAGCTGAAGCTCTATAAGAACGCCGATCTTCGCAGGGCAAGCCAGCGAAAATTGAAAAACACCCAAACCCGGTACCGGGAAATGCTTGCCAGCATGCATCGTGCTGAAAAAAGCATGACGCCGGTTTTGCGGTCCTTTCGGGACAATGTTCTGTTTCTCAAGCACAACCTCAATGCCCAGGCCATCGGCGCTTTGCGGTCGGAGTTTTCTACATTGAAAGGGGAAATTGACGGTTTGATCAAATACATGAATGAGGCCATCGAGACTTCCAATAAGTTTATTTCCGATATCAAACAATAATAAACGAATTGGACGGTGTCCAATCATGCCAAGGGTCTGCCGATCATCCAACGGCAAATATCGGTCAACGGTCCTTGGGCCCCAAGGCAAACCAATATGACCCTGTGCCGAGAAAGGAGTCAGAATGCAACCGATATTTATACTGTTTTTTTTCGTTCTTTTGGCATCGATTGCCTGGTTTATCAACGCCTTTAACCGATTTATCAAGTATAAAAACAGGATCGAGGAAACATGGAGTGGTATTGATGTTGCGCTGAGGCGCCGCTTTAACTTGATTCCCAATTTGATTCGCGCAATCGAAAGATATGAGGAACACGAAGCCAAAATCTTTCAGACAAAAAACGATTATTTGGCCGGTTCCCCCGATATTTCGAATCGCGTTGAAGAAGAAACTCAGATTTCCAAATCTCTCCGTGGACTTCTGGCCCTGGCCGAGGCGTATCCGGATCTTAAGGCTACTGCCAACTTTCTCGATTTGCAGAACAGCTTGAGTGAGATCGAAGAGGATATCCAAAAGGCCAGAAATCGATATAACAATACCGTGGGCAGGTTCAACACACTGATCGAATCCTTTCCTGCCAACTTTATTGCCCGAAAGTTCGGATTTAAAAAACAAAACTATTTTACATTAGACTTGGCGACCCAGCGGGAATTACCGGAAGTGGAGTTTTCCGCGTTTCCTGGTTCCAAGACGTAGATTGAAACTCCCAAGGGCCCTGCAAGTCAGGACAACACCGAAATTGGGCGCCAGGTGTATTTTTGAAATGGCGTCATTCCCAGTCAGGGCTCAGTCCGCCGCCCGCATTCTTTCTAAAAGGCATCCAGGCCAGACCGAAAATTTCTAACGTAATATCCGTGCTCTTGGGCTTTACGCTGATTTCCTCAAGTTCTTCGGCGCCAGCATCCATGGAAAAGGCGATGGCATCAATATCCTCTTGCAGGCGCCCGTCAAGTTCAGATAATTGCAGGCGCACCGCTTCGGCCCGCTCTTGGGCCCTGGCCACATCCATTTTTTCCTTTTGAACACGGCTGGCGGATCTCATGGCAGTTCCCACCCGTTGTGCCGATGTGGCACTTACGGCTTTACGACCTAAAAACGCCCCGAGGATCGCGGTACCAAAGGATATGGCGGTCTGCATTTTGCTGGCTTTGGCCTGTTCGTCTTCTCTGTCAATCGCCTGTTCGGCTCTCATTAGACGATCTTTCAGCGTGGTGAATCGCGTATCGTATTTTTTACGCAGCTTCTCGACTTCCAGGTCACGCATTTCGCGCATTCCCTGTGCCAACCGCAAGCGAAACTCCCCCTCGGATTCACCCAATTGGCTAATCAACCCAGAACTCTTGGAACGCAAAAGCATCAGCGGCCGGTTTTGGCGAACCCAGCGCAACAGATCCTTGTTCCACTTGCGGTAATTGGGTACGTTTTGTGCGGCTGTCGGTAGATCGGCATATTCCCCGCCGGTCAACGGCGTGGTCTCAAAGGACTCCGGGTCAAGCTCCACGGCGCTGTCCCAGTCCAGAGCAACTGGGCCTTCTTCCAACTGGGCAGCCAGTGCCACTGTCTCGGTGGTATCTACCTTATACTTGGCGTTGGAATAATGGACGTCCATGCGACCGACCACCGCAGGATAATACACCACGCCATGGCCGGCACCCGACGCGGCCAGATAAAACGCGTCGATTCCCGGGGGCAGCACCGGCCGCCCTTCTGCGGCCTGGACGGGCCCCGGTGGTTTTGGAGGATCGCCGGCTGCAGTGAAGCCAGGTACTGTTTCGCCCATGGTGGTCCGGCTTTTTTTATGGGCCATCAGAACTTTGATTTGTTCCCGGGTCATGGGCCCCCGCAAATAGGACAGTACCCAGCGGGTCTGGAAAATCGCAGGTTCATTCTCGTGCACGTTGTGCAAGAGAAATACCTGCTTTCCCAAGCCGGCCAGAATTTCTTCCATTCGGCTGCGGTCAAACCCGGCTCCTGCAGCAGCGCCTTCAAGTCCTTCTATAACACGTCCCTTGTCCCGTTCGGTCTGGAGACGACCGATGAACCATGTTCCGGTGTTGGCAAGTCCTTTATAGTCTAAATCAACCGGATTTTGGGTAGATAGTACAACGCCCAGTCCAAAGGCTCGGGCCTGCTTCAACAGCGTCAAAAGGGGCGTCTTGGACGGCGGATTACCCACCGGGGGAAAATATCCGAAAATTTCATCCATATACAAAATGGCACGCAAGCTGGACGTACCGGACTGAGACCGCATCCATCCTAAAATCTCGTTGAGTAGCATGGAAACGAAAAACATTCGTTCGGAATCGGAAAGATGGCTAATGGTAAAAATGGAAGCCCGGGGCTTCCCCTGGGCCGTATACAGCATCTCTCCGATATTGAGGGGATCGCCGTCCAACCAGGATTCAAAACCCGGGGATGCGAGAAGGTTGTTCATCCGCATGGCCAGAGCAAAACGTTCCTTGGCAGGATAGAACGATTCCAGATCCATCACCCCAATACGTTCAAACGGCGGGGCTTGTATGGCGTGGATCAATGCAGCCAGGTCGAGGCTCTTCCCCGTTGACCAAACAGTTTCAAGAATGTTGGATAGCAAGATGTGTTCCCGACTGATAATGGGATCGGCTTCAATGCCCAAAAGGGCGAGAAGGCTTGTGGCCGTTGTTTGGATCCGCTCACGAAGCAGATCGGAGTCTCCAAGAATCCCGGGGGCGGGGGGCGAAAAGGATCTAAGAACGCTCACCGGAAGGCCTGCATGGCTCCCCGGGGTATACACGGTAAAATCGGCGGCGGCCTTCAGGCGGGCGATGCGATCCGGTTCTTGCCCCCACTCGGCGAGGCCTTTTCTCCAGGTGTCCGCCTGGTTTTCAGCGAATTGGTCTAGGGTAAGTCCCTTATTCAGGGCATCTTGGGGATTCACCCAGGGCCGGAAATCCTTAGGATTAAGATCCGGAAAGTTCAACAGCAGGTTTGGAAGATCCCCTTTGGGGTCGATGGCAATAATGGGAATATTGTCGATCAAAGCCTCTTCCAAAATGCCGATTCCCAGTCCGGTTTTTCCGCTGCCGGTCATGCCGATGATCACCGCATGGGTATTCAGGTCTTTGGCGTCATAGAGAATCAGATCTTCTTTAAGCGTTCGGGACGCCGGATCATATTCCTTGCCGAGATAAAACGCGCCGAGCTTCTCGTAGGTGTTATTCATGGATTCCCTCCACAAAAAGGTTGTCTTATTGCTGATTAAAACGCGTTTTGATGTGAAAGTATTTAAAATTATAAGAAAACAGGGTTTGGGTGTCAACCATGAATTCCCCGGGAGATCGCCAACGTATTTTTATCATCATATGACAAAACAAATCTTTCTCTTTGATTAAGTTTAAAAAAATATTTTACCTTTTGAAAATAATCTTGCTTCTGGTAATGTTAATAGAAGCCATTTCAAAACCTTCCGGTGAGTGATTTTTGAGTCTTTTGTCGAAAAGCGCTTAGCGATGCGGCGCGTAAAATTTGTAGCTGTTTGAGGGCGTTAGCCCGAGTTCTACAAATTT
>JAHECI010000434.1 GCA_024641825.1 Desulfobacterales bacterium
GATATTAAAAATTTCTATCGATTTTAACCACCGAAGCGTGCTAATAATAGTCTTGTTACAACCTTGACAAATGACGTTGGTTGATGCAGGGATAAAAAAATTTAAACTTGCTTCGTATGAATTTCCGGTTTTTTCCGGGTAAGGAGGCGCAGACGTGAAACAAGGAAAATGTCCCAGGTGCGGATCGGAAGAGGTTCATTCAGGTGTTGAAGTGTTACCGAAAAGCGGCCCGTTCGGTAGTAACAGCATCCCCATAAGTATCGTTTCCATTGCCGCACTCGACAATTATGTCTGCACGGATTGCGGTTATCTTGAACGTTACATTGCAGATGCCGAAAAACTGAAAGAAATTGTAAAAAAATGGCCCAAGGTCAAAGAGACTGACCGGAAAGAAACCTAACCCGAATGTCTCGTGAAACCCATCAAAAATAATGGCAACACACTGCCATATCAATAACTTCAATCGAAATCTAACATCGTAATTTCAAAATTCTATATTCTCAGGGGACAACAGTGTGAAAGAATTGTGGCGACTCGGGAAAATAATCCGAATCATGGGAAAGCACGGCTTTGGAGATATTACCGAAAGGCTCTTCAAAAGGGATAAAAAGCGGACGGTTGATCCGGAAGCAAAGGAATGGACGGCCAAAGACGGTTTTCCTTCCCCCCGGCGTGTTCGGCGGGTTCTCGAAGAACTGGGGCCCAGTTTTATTAAACTCGGCCAATTAATGAGCACCCGAGCCGACATCTTTCCGACGGAATACATCGAAGAATTTACAAAACTTCAAGACCAGGTGCCGCCGGTTCCTTTCAGCAAAATCAAGGAGATCATTCAGAAAGAACTCAAGGGTCCTCTGGACGAAATTTTCGCTGAGTTTACAGTAGAATCCATGGCTGCCGCTTCCGTAGCACAGGTTCATAAGGCCAAACTTTTCAGCGGAGAACAGGTTGCGGTCAAGGTCATCCGGCCCGGCATCGACAAGGAGATTCAAAAAGATATCCGCCTCATGTACGCCATTGCCAAACGGGCTGAAAAGGCTTTTGAAATCGCCCGGGTCATCGGCGCCATTAATCTGGTCAAAGAATTCGAGCGGATTGTTTTCAAAGAACTCGATATGTTAATCGAGGCCGGGAATATCGAGAAGTTCGCCGTGAACTTCAAAGGGGACGATGAAATCTATATTCCCAACGTCCACTGGGACACCACCACAAAATCGGTCCTTACCATGGAACATATTCCCGGTTTAAAAATGGATCATGTGGACGCCATCCGGGACCATGGGATCGACCCAAAGGAAATCGCAATGATTGGGTTGCGGTCCTTTTCCCGCCAGTTGATGGATTTCGGTTTTTTTCATGGAGACCCCCATTCCGGCAATACCATCGTCATGTTCGACGGTCGTGTGAGCCTGGTGGATTTTGGCATTACCGGTTATCTGGATGACGAAACCATGCAACAGATCGCGAATCTTTTTTTGGGCTTTGCTGAACACGACTATGATATGGTCATGGATGCCCTGTTGGATGCGGATCTCATCCACGAAGAAACCATGGATCTCAAAAGCTTCCGCAGAGATCTTAAAGATATCAGCGAGCCTTTTTACGGACGTTCTTTGCAGACCGTTTCGGTCAAGGAGGTCCATGGCCAGGTCATTCAGTTGATATACAAATATAAGATCCGGCTGCCGAGAAATCTTTTGCTGCTCCTGAAAACATTTATTCAGACAGAAGCCCTGGGAAAAATACTGGGAAGCGACGCAAGCATTTTGGAAGTGACCAAGCCGTATGCCAAAGCTCTGATCAAGCGGAGCTATCTAACAAAAAAGGCCCTGAAAAATTTTCGAAAAGACACCCTTGCCATGGGCGGTCATATGAAATCGATGCCAAAACTCGTCCATGATATTCTCAAGCAAACCGCCAAGGGCAAACAGCGAATAGAGCTTCAGCACAACGGCTTTGAAGAGATCAACGTCCAGTTTGTAAAAAGTATTAACCGGCTGATTGTCGGTATCGTCATTTCCGCCTCCCTGATTGCCGGCGCCATGGTTTTGAACGCCCCCCAAAAAATGTTCTTGTTTACATTCAAAATTTTCGGCGGGCAGAAGATTTCTCTATCGGCAATTTTGGGACTGACCGGCTATTTTATCGCCACGGTTCTTGCCCTTTGGCTCATCGTCATGATTTTTCGATCTAGAAAACTATAACCCGAAAACGATAATCAGATGACTCGCTGATCCCGTGTTCAGGCGCTTAATATGGATGTCATGGTGGCGGAATCGATGTTTCCCCCGCTCAAAATGATTCCGACCCGGCCTTTTGGAATCACGGCCCCACACAGCAATGCCGCCAGCCCAAGTGCGCCGGACGGCTCAACCACCAGTTTCATTCGGTAAAACAGAAATTGAACGGCGTCGATGATGGCGTCTTCGGACACGGTTTTCATATCGGCCACATATTCCAGCACCAAGGGAAATGTGATCTTGCCCAATGACGCTGTGCGGGTTCCGTCAGCGATGGTCGGGGGATTTTTTACCCGGTGAAGCTTCTTCGTTCGAAATGACCGGGTGGCATCGTCGGCCAGTTCCGGTTCGATGCCGATGGTCCGGCAGTTCGGTGACACTCCTTTGGCCGCGATCGCCGACCCGCTCAACAGCCCGCCGCCGCCGCAGGGGACCAGCAGCATATCGAGATCTTTCACCTCTTCGATCAATTCCAACGCCGCAGTTCCCTGGCCGGCGATAACGTCCGGAT
>JAHECI010000098.1 GCA_024641825.1 Desulfobacterales bacterium
GGAAAGATCGGTTCCACCACGGGGGTATGGATTGAGAGGTGCGTCAGCGTTCTACATCATCACTGCCGCACGGTTAACTGTTTCTCCATTATTGCTATGGTTGCGGGGAATACGGCAATGTTTTTGGATACTTTTCCTTTGAAAAATAGGGATCGGGTTTCTGGAAAGTGCCCGGAACCAGGGTGAACTGGCCGTGACGGTTGATGACCGGGAATCCGTCTTCCAACCAGCCTCTGAACCCGTCGGTGAGGTTATAAATTTCACCGGTATATCCCATCATTCTCATGTGTCTGGCAACCAGTGCTCCGCGGATTCCACCGTCTCCCGGGGCGCCGCTTTTGCATTGGAGGTAGTAGGTGGCTTTCTGATCCGGTGCCAGTCCTGGAAGATACCAGAAATCGAGACCCGTATCCAACCGGATGGCTCCCGGGATATGGCCCTGGAGAAATTCGGACTCCATGCGCAGGTCGAGGAGTTTGTGATTGGGATCTTTCCATTTCCCTTCGTCGATCCACAGCTTTTTAAAGGATTTCATGCTCATGCCGATGCCGTACTGCATCATGATGGGCATCCAGACGGCTTTGCCGTTTTCATAAAGTTGTTTGGGCGTCAGATCCCCGGTGAGTTTTTCCAATGGAAAACCTTTTTTGTCGAGAATGTACCCCATATCTTCACCGCCCATTTTGGCTTTTTCATCTGCGGTCCAAGGTTTGTTTACGAAAGCTCTAATCTGTTCCGGTGTCCAGTCCTTTGAATAAATAGCGCCGAGATCACCGGCAAATGAGATGCTTGCAAAGGACAGCGCCAAAAAAAGCGCAAAGGTACATATTGCTGTAATTTTAAATCTTTTCATACGTGCCCCCTTTTAGAGTTTTTTATCAAATAAAATAAAATAAGTTAGTTGTGAATATAGTTTCAGAACTAGGTATTAACGGATCCACCTCCTTTCTGTGAGCTTAAAAATTTAAGTTAAAAGCAAAATGTTTCTTTGCCGGCTGAAAGTATGCACGAGTGCTATCTGGAAAATATACCTGCTAACATCCAGATCGTCTCTACGATTCTTTCAAGAATTATGCCAATTTCACCAAAGTGTTGGATGATACAAATAAAATAGATAGTTCCCCGGTTTTTCATCATTATATTTCAGTTCATAGTCAATTTTTCGGTTGACTGGCATTCCAAATTGGACTATTAAATTCCAAAATGGAGTTTCAAAACGATCGCGTTGGGTTTCCATGGATCGTTTTTTGATTCCAAAAAGGATTTTCCCAAAAACCGGGTGCGTTGCACCCGGTAGCAAATACAACGATTAAAGCACGCCTGTGCTTTTGCCTTTTCGGCCGATGGTCGAAAATTTAAACCCCCTGTTTTACGGGGGGGGCGTTGACGAACAGGAGAATTTGAAATGAAATCGTCAGATCTTTCAATCATCGATGTCCTTGATTTTAAACCGGATCGAGGATTGGTCGAGCTGGAAAACCGGCGCGTCTTGATATTCGATGGCAATATATTAATGGAACTTCGTCGAACCATCGTCGAAAATATCGGCTGGGAAAAGTGCCAGCCTGTGATCTTTCACTACGGGTATGAGGTGGGAAGCTTGGACGCCAAAAGCCTGGGGGAGATGTATCGCTGGGAAACCCCGGAAGAGTGGTTTAAGGCGGGCGCTGCAATGCTGACCCAACGGGGGTATTGTAAAACCGTTCTGAACCATCTCTCACTGAATCGGGACAAGGACCAACTGCTTTTCCGGGGCCGCTGGTTCAATTCATACGAAGTCGATTCCCACAAACACCTTAAACTAACGGACACCGGGCCGGTATGCTTTGTAATCTCCGGGTATCTCAGCGGATTTGCTTCGGTCTGTTTCGAACGGGAGGTTCTGGTTCAGGAGCAAGAATGTTTTCACCGACAGCACTGTTCCTTCGAAGGCAGATTCGTAGAAGACTGGGGAAAACAGGGGATTCGGTTCCTGGAGGCCAGCAAGGATCATGATCTTCAGCATAAGTATGCGCTGCTCAATAAACAACTGTCGGCCAGTCGCGTCAAGTCCGTTCCCCAAAAGGACGAAGACCCGAGTTCCGGTGATATGCTCGGTAAAAGAGCCGAGTGGCTGCCGTATCGGAGCAAAAGTATGACCCGGGTTGTTGAGATGGCGCACCAAGTGGCCAAAACTTCGGCCAACATTTTGATCACGGGAGGCACCGGCGTGGGCAAGGAAGTGGTCGCCAATTACATCCACTCCCTATCGCCCATGTCAAAATCCAAATTTATCGCCATAAACTGCACGGCGCTCCCATTGGCATTGCTGGAGTCCGAGTTGTTCGGTCATTGCAAAGGGGCGTTTACAGGGGCGGATCGGGACAAAAAAGGATTGATGATCGAAGCCGGTTCCGGGACCATTTTCCTTGACGAAATTGGAGATGTGCCGCTTTCGGTTCAAGTTAAGCTTCTAAGGGCCTTGCAGGAGCGCAAAGTACGCCCCGTTGGCTGCAATACAGAAGTTGCCATCAAAGCTCGCGTAATTGCAAGCACCAACAGAAACCTTGAAGAGATGATGAAAGAGGGAAAATTCAGAGCTGATCTTTATTACCGACTGAACGTTTTTCCCATTCATATCCCTTCGTTGCAAGAGCGCCGGGACGATATTCTTCCCATCGCCCGGTATTTTTTGAGCAAATACGCGCCGGGATCCAAGGGCTTCTCGCCTCGGGTGGCCTATGTTCTCGAAAACTACGAATGGCCGGGAAATGTAAGGGAACTGGGCAATGCCATCGAACGGGCCGGAATTCTGGCCGGTGACAATAAAATACGGATTGAACATCTGCCGCCAGCCCTCACCGCCGGAGAGGAGGTGTCCGCACTTCAACAGGTTAAGGAGGGGTGGCCGTCGTTGGGCGATTTGGAAAAAAAGTATATTTTAAGCGTGTTGGAATACTGTGAAGGGAAAAAAATGAAAGCAGCCAAAATTCTCGGCATCGGGTCCAACACCCTGTGGCGGAAACTTAAAAAATATCAGTAACAAACCCAAAAGCGCCCAAGCCGGTACGACCCCGCTTGGGCGCTTTTAAGTTCTATATTTAAAAGAAAAATGTCTTAACCGCACCCCCGGGGAACCTTTGAATCCGCGGCACCTGCTCGCAGGTACGATAATATGTCCAGAAGATCCTGTTCGGAGAGCTTTTCCCATTCAGCCTTACAGGAGTATTCCTGGTATTTATCTTTGGCGAAAATTCCATCCCATTCTTTAATCTTTTTCTGGTATGGACCCATCTCCTGCGCTTTGCTGCCATTATGGCAGGCGCGGCAATTTTTTCGGAATAGAAGCTTTCCTTTTCGGCTATTTCCGACCTTGTCTCCTGCAATGCTCAACCCGATCAAACCCAATACCAATGTCACGGTTAAAAAAACGAGGATCCATTTTCTATTCACGTTATTCCTCCATAATTTTACTGGCAATTAAGATGTTCAATCCACAATCATCTCAACAGGTTATTAAAAAACGAGATACCGGTCACATTCTTTGATCATCTCTGCATTTCTTGCCTGGGTGGCAAAATCCTTGAACCCGACGCCCGGCACATCCCCTTCAAGACCATTGGCCCGGAAGCTTACATCACAAACCGCCAGCTTGGCCTTGCCCTCGAGCTCTGCAAATTGAGGCTTTTGGGTGAGAAGCACACCTTGTCCGGTAAAAAATATTTGAACTTTCTTGCCTTTCTCATGGGCGGCTTTTGTCAAGGCAATGACATGGTCGAGATGTTTGTTTGTACATACCATAATCCCTAATTTGTCAGCCATAGCATATATCCCTTTTTAAATTAATGTTAAAGTCAATATTTCGACTTCCGACGATGTTAATGTCAAAAAGACGAGAAACATTGATCGTAACGGCGTGGTGTCGATCCGCATATCCGGCAATGGTTTTTATTTCCAAAAACATGAAAAAACCTACAAAGTCAAGGAAATCAATGAATTGTACGGCATTTTTGATCTATGCCACACCCTCCGCCATTAATTTCCCAGCTTGACCCCAAGATGGTGAAAAAAGGCCATTTCCGGATCAAGACGACTTACCACCAGCAGATGGTTTTGTCATGTGAAAAAATGTCGTCCACAAGCGCCGACCAGTCCACATTTCCATCATACAGGGTGATCACTTTGTTCTCTTCGCCTTCGGCAAAATTCTCTATGAATCTTTTTTCCAAATCATCGGGCGCTGACCGAACAATATTTAACAATTTCATAGTAACTTGCCCTCTAAAAGGGAATAATCAGGTCAGCCTCTTTGAGCTTGACCCATAATTCCTCAGTGGTTATCGGCTGAAAGCCGTATTTTTCGACATTGGCCGGATGGTTGGAAAAACGTTCTCCCTCCATCTCATCGATAAATTCCATGTTATCCAGGTAGGCTTCGTCCGGGTTCGCTATCTCATGGCCCAAAACATACATCTGAACCGAAGCGGCTTCAAGGAGCAAACCCAGGCTGGTGCGCAACCCTTCATATTGCTGGTCGACGTCTTTGATCAGCACGGCGACTCTGTCAACATTTTCCAAGTTATCCCCCTTTTTTAATTAGATATCTTGTATATCCAGCCTCATCAACGTAACCTAAAAAATCGTCACCTTGCTTTTTGGCAAAATCCGGCATGTCTTTTTTTGAGCCGGGATCGGTGCTCCAGACCTCGATGATTTTACCGGCTTCCGTGGTTTTCAACTCTTTTTTAAGCTTCAGAATCGGCATGGGGCAGCTCAATCCACGGGTATCCAACACAATGTCCGCTTTAACGTTTTCTAAATTGTCCATATTTCCACTCCTTTAAAATGTAATAACGAATTTTTCAGTTTTTTCATTATATACTGCCAATAGATACCAGGCAAGAAAAAAGGCCACATAAAACACCGGTGTCCACGTCCAGGTCAGCCAATCGACCACATAGACACCCTTGCCCAGAAAGGGTCCCAGTGCGGTGGTTTTTACCGCATTTTTGGTGAATGGATATACCGTACAAAACCCGACGATGGCCAGCCAGACTTTGGTGTTGCCTTCGCCGGCCCGCCACAAGCCTGAACTGGCGCAGGCACCTGCGATCACCATCCCGAGGCCGAAAATACAGCCGCCCAAGAGACTCCCCATCCAGAATCGGTGGTCGATACCATGGGTCTCCGGTTGGAAGAAACCGTACTTGATGACTGCCGAACCGGCGGAGTATATGATCAGACTCAAGATTACCGCCTTGACCATTTCGTAATCGCCGGTCATAAAGGGATTTCTAAAGGTGCGCTGGAGGCAAAAGCGGGACCGCTGCATGAAAAAACCGACCCAGAGACCGAAAAAGGCCATCCCGCCGACAACGGTTAAATCAAAAGCTGAATATATATAAAAGGAAAGGCAAAGCAGAATATAGATGCCTCCCCCAATATACGGATGGACCTTGGACCAGTCGATCCCCGGATTTTTTTGGC
The DNA here is from genome assembly GCA_024641825.1 of Desulfobacterales bacterium. Taxonomy (GTDB): domain Bacteria; phylum Desulfobacterota; class Desulfobacteria; order Desulfobacterales; family UBA11574; genus JAAXQD01. The sequence continues at coordinate 5,467 of JAHECI010000098.1, forward strand.
TTTTCACCGGTTTTGCCGGGGGTATTTTAACCGGCCAGTTCATCATTTCCCAGATGAGATATTTAACGCCCACTATCGAGCCGAGTGCAAGACCGATCATCATCATGAAACCGCCCGCGGAAAATACGCCCACAGCCGTGTAAAACCCGCCTTCGATGCATCCGTTGGCAAACGAAGAGCCGATTCCCATTAATGCGCCGCCGAGAAACCCTTTAACATACTCACGGCGCGGCGCAAGGTAGGTGCTGAACTGTCCTTTCATCATCGAAGCACCCGTTGCGCCCAATATCATTCCGATGTTCATAACGGAAACCGGATGGAGCCAGGGGGTCAGCGGGGCCTCCTTTAATCCGGCCAATTTCCCGAAACCCAAATAATAATACAATTGGTTACCCCAGTTGCCGTATCCTGAAGAAATCCCCCAGGGATATCGCCAAAGAAAAATCAGTATTGCCAGAATGCCTAACCCGATACCGGCCACCCATAAGGGCATATCCTTTATGAAAATAAAATTGTAACCTCTTTTGATTTCTTTCCAGATTTGACTCTGTAAACTAGTTTTTTCCAATGGCGAAACCTCCTTCGTATTTCTTGATCCATTTTCTTTTTTCATCCCCATGGGAGGGGATTATTATGGTATGTAGTTTTTTCAGATTGAAGCCCACCGCAGCCCCGGAAAGGGAGGTTTGTGTTGAACTCCATCACGCTGATAGGGCAGCAACGCTGTTGCTTAAAAAAATCGAACGAATTTTCAAAACACTTTATGCATTTTTTATACCATTATGTATTACAAGCTTGACCCTATGGGAGAAATATTTTCGGAAAAATATTTTTTGATCAACAATGTCAAATGGTTTTAAGCTCTTAATCCACCCGGTCATCCAATTTCGTTGCATCAGACAAAAAAAATATGGGGTCTCCATATGCCCGAATATACAGATTTAAATGTTTTCGGGCGTCCACTGGAACCCGCGTTCAATATGGATTTTAAAAAAATGCCGTCGGTCATGTTTCAGTTTTCGGAATACATTCCAAAATGGAATCTTGCATTTCAACATTCTTTTTTGGCGATACACCCCTCCAGCGAACATGTAAAGTAGCCCTTAATACCAAAACGTCAACACCGGAACCCATTATTTTTATCTGCATTATATATACGGTGCTTGGGCCAAGGTCTAAAACGAACGCTGGAAAATTCAGATGCAACCGGCTTTAAAGAGATGCGTCGGTTTAGCGGCATCGGCTTGTTTTCGGGCTTGACATGGAGATATACCATGCGTTACGAAGAACAGCCGAACAATTCCAGCCGGTTCCCGGTTGCCGGATGACGGCGGATCCAGGATGTTTTCCCTGACCTTTTTAAACGCACTTTCTTTCCAAAATGTTACTAAAAAAACCCGGCACCATAAGCTATTACTTGAACAAAAAGGTTATCCTGCTGCTTGTTTTGCAGGCCGGTATCCTTGTCTCGTTGTCCGGCTATTATGCCTGGAACCAGAGTTCAGCCGAATGCGTTCGATGCCATTCGGACCGAGAAAAACTGACGGAACTGGGCCATCCTGAATTTTACGTTACACCGGAAATGGTCTCCGAACAGAGCAAGCACACCACCGCCGAATGCAGGGATTGCCATCTGGGTAAAGGCCGCGCAACGGATAAAGACAAAGCCCATGAAGGCATGCTGAAAATGCTGGTGATCGGTGATGAGGCCGACCTCAAACCCAGAAAAGTTTTCTATCCATCCCCCTTACAACCCACCGGTGGGGACCGATTGTTCGAATTGATTCCCAAAGTGGCCACCGACGGCGGGTTCCGATACCCATATGAAGTTCGAACCGTCCTCTGGCATGACCGGAACCCGGAGACCTACAATTTCGACCCAAAACTGGCCCGTAAGACCTGTGGTAAATCCGGTTGTCATCCAGAGCAGTTAAAGCAATTCAACACCACCCTGATGGGCACCAATTTTCGTCAACGCACCATGAAAACGTGGACAGACCCCTACGGTCCGCACAACTGCGGTCCTTCGTTTGCCGACCTCCCGCCCCAGGAGATTCTGGAAGCGTCCGGTTTTGATGGTCAAAATACCGAAAAAATTCGTCAAAACCTTAATGTTCCGTTCACCCAAAAGCAGGCCGAGGACAAACAAAGGATCTGCAATACCTGCCATGCCGGGTGTCTCGATTGTCACTTTACTCCCCAGTCGAATCAGCCCCACCGGTTCAGCAAAACACCCAAATCCGAAAGTTGCAGCGGATTCGGTCGCAGCAGCCAGTGTCATTCGGGCTCCATGGAGAGCCGGAGAGGCGAGACCTATGTGGGGGGCGATTACGCAATCCCTTCGGGGATGGCGTCTGATGTGCATTATAAAAATAATATCCATTGCATAGACTGCCATGCTACGGGTAAGAAAGGGATGGGAGATATGCAAAGAAAGGCCGATTGCCAGGACTGCCACACCGAAATTTCGGCGGCGCATGCCAGGGGGATCCATAAAAATCTTGATTGCGCCGCCTGCCATGTGAATGCCTTGGGGGGGTATCAGATCACCACCTGGGGGCCCGGATTTTTCGCGGATACCAAAAATCCATTCTACAAATACGCCCTTTATTACGGTATCCAAAAGCCGCCGATCCTGATGAAAGACCAGCAGGGGATCTGGATGCCGGTAAAAATAATGCCCCATGCCGTTGGAAACATCAAACAGGAAGTGCCGCCGTCTTCCACGGTGAATTTCAGATGGCCGGCCGGAGAAACCCGGGACGCCTATTACATCGTGGGCACTTTCGACGGGCTCCCGGAGAACAACAACCACCTGTTATGGCTCGAAATACAACAGGCCGCTCACCCTTATGGCAAGGGGCGATCGTGTGAGAGTTGCCACCGGGAACAACAGACCTCGGTATCCACCTGGGAGTTTCTCGACGGGCAGGGAACCGAGGAGACCTTCAGCGGTGCATATGAAATCGTGGCAGATCAAAGGGCCCTCCGTATACAGAATATGCGCAACACGTCACCGATACGCCCTTTCGAGGATTATCATCTGAGTGATTTCGCCTCCTGGGTATTTTTAAAAGATAAATGGAGAATCAAAGGAGATTTTAGTATCAAGACCGATGAAACCCAATACCGACGTTCCCTGGATAAATACCAAACCCTGGCCGCAAAACTGAAAAAACTCGACCAAACTGCCGAGACCCTGGATCCGAAAGCACTCCGCCGCTATCAAAATATAAAAGGGGCGGCCCTTCACAATATGGCGGATGAAACGGCTGTTTTGCGTCTGAATGCCTATTCTTACTAGTGTCCATCCAGAAACGGCATCTTTCGGCCCAGGACTGCGTTCTCGCTTTTCTGCAATCCTCGGAATAGTTCCCACTACGCACCCCAAGGGCATTTCCTGCGGGGCACCTGGGGTTGCAGAAAACGCTCGGGCCTTGTCCTGAACCAAAATCTACCATTTATGGATGGACACTAACTGAATTAAATGCCAGAAAATACAAAAAAAATTGATAGAAGATCTTTTTTGAAGAAGGTCTGTAATCTATTTTCTTTTATCGGTTTATGTATCATGGCCGGCGTATATTTGCTCTTTGCCTTTCCAAGTCGAACGGGGAAAAAAAAGGACCTGTATGTCTATGCCTGTGACGCGGCGGAATTGCCGGTTCAGGGGGTTCGGCGGTATTATATCGATTATCCGTTGCGGGGCAAAACCGTCACCAAGAAATTTTTCATCGTAAACACAAGTAAAGAATTGATTGCTTTTTCATCGGGTTGCACGCATCTAGGTTGTCTGATAAACTGGAACCGAACCGAAAACAAATTTATGTGTCCCTGCCACGGCGGACAGTACGATATGCTTGGGAATGTGGTGGCGGGGCCGCCTCCGGCACCTTTGAGCCGCCTGCCCCTTAAAATTGAAGGGGAGAAGGCATATATTGGTTTGCGGGTATAAGGAAGACCCTATGGGGAATTTTTTTGGATGGCTCGATCGTAACTTTGGAATAAAAAAACCGCACCGCCGGTTCCTGTATCGGTCCATTCCAGAGGGGGTCAATTATTTCTTTTGTTTGGGCGGAATTGCATTTACGCTGTTTATCATGCTCTTTGCCAGCGGTCTGATGCTCGCCATCTATTATGTGCCTTCGGAGAACGAAGCGTTTGCCAGTATTTTACGCATCAATAATGAGGTGCGCTTCGGCTGGTTTATCCGGTCGTTTCACAAATGGTCGGCCAATTTGTTTATTGTGACCATCGTTCTTCATACCATCAGAGTTTTTATCTATAAAGCCTATCGCCATCCCCGGGAGCTGAACTGGATCGCAGGATCGTTGATTTTGATTCTGGCATTCGCCTCGGGGTTTACCGGATATTTGTTGCCCTGGGATCAGAAGGCCTACTGGGCCACTGAAGTCGGCACCTCCATGGCGCGAACCGTACCGCTATTGGGCCCTTATCTCTGCGATTTCCTCCGGGGCGGCGAAGATATCACGGGTGCCACTCTGGTTCGGTTCTATGCCATCCATGTCCTCTATATCCCCCTTTTTATGTGCCTGTTATTGTGGGCGCATTTCCATTTGGTCAAACAGCAGGGCGTAAAAGGGGGCTTGTAGTATGAAACGACAAAATGAATTCTATCCCGATTATCTCATTGAAATCCTTTTGGTCGTCTTTTTAATTGTCGAGTTG
>JAHECI010000435.1 GCA_024641825.1 Desulfobacterales bacterium
ATACCGGCCTTTTCCAGGAAGTTGCCGGGACCTATGCATTTGATGTTATTGCAACCGGGCTGCATTTTCCGGGGGGAATGGACGTGGTGAGCCGCCGTTCGGCGTGGGGTTTCGGAGAAAAAGATGCCGATGACGTTTACGGCCTTTATTTCGAAGCCCTTGAAAAGATGCTGGATCATACCTATTTCGATGTGATATGTCATATCGATCTCGTGAAAAAATTCGGTCGAAAACCTTCGAGGTCCTTTGATGGGACGGTGGATGAAATACTGTCAAAAATAAAAGAAAAAAATCTGACCGTGGAGGTCAATACCAGCGGATTCAATCATCCCATCCAAACACCGTATCCCTCTGTGGATATGATCAGAAAATGTCATGAAAAAGGGATCAGCATTACCCTGGGTTCAGATGCCCACAAACCCGGGGATGTCGGACAACACTACGAAAGGGCATTGCCCATGATCCTGTCCGCCGGGTACCGGCACCTGGCGACGTTTTCAAAACGGAAGCGGAGTGAGATCCCCATAAAGAAAAGATAACATCGAACCAAGTGACGGATTCAAATGCGTCTGAATAAAATAACATGGAACCGATACATCGCCTTTTTCTTCAGTCTATGGATGCTAACGACGATAGTTTCTCCTGAAAACGCCATGGGCGTGGGAAAAAACCACAGCTATTTCCAATCCCTCCAAAAAAGACTGATAAAGGATGGATTCGACTCCGCCAGGATCACCCAATTGTACAGCAAGCCCGGGGTCTATTTCGAGGGCAAAGGGGTTTCCGGTTTTTTGGTCCATCGGGAGTCGCGACTGAATTACGATCAGTTTACCCGTAAAAAAGCGATCAACGGTGCATTGAAATATATGGAAACCCACCGAGGGGCCCTGGAAAGGGCCGAAAAGGAATACGGCGTCGACAAAGAAATTATTACGGCCATCCTTCTGGTGGAAACCCGTTTGGGGACCTTTCTCGGGGGGCCGTCCATATTGAATACCCTCTCCACCATCGCTGCCCTGGCAGACCCGGGTGTGCGGGATATGTTTTGGAAGAACGTTTCGAAATCAAAAGGGGTGACCCGGAAGCAGCTGGAAAAATGGGCGGCAAGAAAATCGCCCTGGGCCTACAACGAGCTCAAGGCCTTTTTGACCTATACCGCCGGGGTGAACATGGATCCCACGGCCGTTTCCGGGTCCTATTCGGGTGCCATGGGGATTCCCCAGTTTATGCCGAGCAACGTTATTATTTTTGCCAGAGACGGTGACGGTGACGGCCGCATCGATGTTTTTAACCATGCAGATGCCATCACCAGCACTGCCAGTTATCTCAAACATTACGGATGGCATCCCGGAATAGACCGGAAAAAGGCTTACAAGGTCATTTATCATTACAACCACAGCAGTCAGTATGTTAAAACCATTTTAAAAGTTTCGGACCTGTTGAAACCCAAGACGTAAATTAAGATGAAGCCCTGATTGAGCGAAAGGATAAACGTGGATATCGCAACGGTAATGGTATGGATTAAAATAAGTGTCGTTTTTTACCTGTTCACGATACTGGCAATCATCGACGTTGTGCGAAAGGATTTCGGTACCATCGGAAAGAAAGCGCTTTGGGGAGTCATTGCCTTGATTCCCTTTGTGGGATGGCTGATCTATCTGATATTCGGGTTCAGAAAGGGAAAGAAGCCGGAAAGCGATGCGGAATCGGCAAATAATGTTTGACAAATTAAACGTCATCCTTTAAATTTTGATTCTTTTCGGTCCCATCGTCTAGCGGTTAGGACGCCGGCCTCTCACGCCGGTAACCGGGGTTCGATTCCCCGTGGGATCACCACAAATAAAAACAGGGAGTTATAATATATTATAGCTCCCTTTTTATTTCCCAAATTTTCAATACCCACCGCTATCCCCAACAAACCCGAAGTAAATTCAAGAAAACCCTGTGGGTGATTCCCGGGAGCAAACCCTATGGGGATAGGATTTCTCCCTATCAAAATGAGCCTCTTACCTATGGACAAATTTTATAAAATGATTAAATATTGGTTAAACTAAATGTCACTCAGCTTCAACACTATGAATTTAACCATGTGATGACTCAATCTCACGAAGGTTACACTGTAAAAAGAGAGGCTTGATGTGACATTTATAGGGCTTCTCGGATGACCGTGCATCTCAATGCAAGATTGCATTGTACAACGGCAATTTGGGAAGCCAAAAGGTATGATGCTTGGTAGTCTCTGGTTTGATTATTTAAAAAGAGTCTATCGGGCTAATATGGGCAAGGCACAAACGGCCTTGCCCTTTTTATTTTTTATCAGATCCCGACATGATGTTTAACGGAAAAGGCCGTATCTCAATCCTTACCTGTGGGCTTTGTTTCTAAAAAAAACATGCCTACCATCTCTGTTGTTCACAAAATTTGGAATTGCACAATAACATTATGACCTTTTTTTTGTTAAAAGCCGTCTTATGAGTTTTCCCAACAGTGCGATTAGAATTATAAAAGCACCTAACAGGGAAATAGGAACAACAAGAAAAGCACCAATCTTTAGAATGATAAGCAGCACAGGTATTACTATAAATAGTATTAATCCTATAACGATCAGAGCACTAAAGCCTGTTATAAAATCAGCAATAAAATCTAAATATCGGTTCTTTTTCTTATGTTTTTGTTTATAAGTGTCGGACAGTTTTAAATCCTTGACCTCATGGTTTCCTGGCTTTATTTCGTCATTCATAATA
>JAHECI010000099.1 GCA_024641825.1 Desulfobacterales bacterium
GTTTGGTAAACCTTGCTAAAGGTTTCAAAGACCCTCTTGGCGGTCTCCTCGCTCATGAACTGCCGATTGTTCATCCCCATCAATTCATCTCTGGAATACCCGAGTACCTTGGTCAGAGGTTCATTGAAGAACGTGAGGTTTCCTTCCAGGTCCACCTCGTAATATATGTCGGCCATGCCATGGAGAATCGCTCTATATTTTTCCTCGCTGGCCCGCAAATCTGCTTGGACCTGTACGCGATCGATGATTTCTCCCCTGTATGCCCGATACGTATCCTTCAATTCCTTGTACTGTGTCTCTGCAATTTCAAAGGCCTTGGTCAATCGAAAGGAAAGAAGAAGCGCCTGGGAAAAAATAAAGATAAACACCCCAAACGGTGCAAAATATCCGGTCTGTATGATCTTTTCAACGTACATCATGTCGTTTATGGCGGATAACGCTAGAACGATAAATCCCAGGAGAAAAATAAACGCGCCGGTTCTCTTTCGGATTGAGGCAAGGATGAGCACATAGAGCCCGTACATAATGGTGACGATGGTGATGATCTGGTAGATCTGAAGCGTATAGGAAAAAATTCTTGCGGGAGTAAAAATTACGCAGCACGAAAAAGCAACCCCGATGGGAACGATCAGGTTCAGAATTCGCTTTGAGATTTCCTGTGGAAACAGGGATTGTGCAAAGAGCACAAAGAAAGGAACTGACAGATAAAAAGAAAGATATTCAGTTTTAATAACGATTTCCCAGGGAATGTTCGGAAAAAAATAAACGAGATATCTTTCACCGGAGGTGAGAAGCCTCAACATGATCAGTACACAGAAAACACCAAAATATAGAAACGATCGATCCGTTTTTCTCAGTGCAAAAAGGCAAAGATGATATAACGCCATAATGAAAATACTGCCGAACAGAATCAGATCAAAGCAAAGCCACTCTTCTCTGATTTTTTGAATTTCCTTTTCCTCTCCCAAACGAATAACTTCCCAGGGTCCGCCCCGTCTGTGATGAAAATTGGAGATCTGGAAAATGACATCCATCTGATTTTTTTCAGGTTTAAATTCAACAATCTGGGGGAAATATCGGGGGTCGGTGGTTTCCCGATCAATGCCTGGAATCCCCACCGAACTGATTTTTCGATGGTTTAAAAAAAGGGTGTATGCCGTACCCATGCTTAAAAATTTGATGGCCAGGGGCTCTTTTTGTGGATTCAGAAGGATTTCCAAACGGTAGGTGGCATATCCATCACCGTGAAGGGTCTCTCCGTTGACCTCATAATCGTTCCAATACCCGGGCACTTGGATGAATCCGGTTTTTTGAGGCTGGATCGGTTTGGAAAAATCCGACGGATTCACGAGTTGCTTCCAGTAGAATGCATATTCGCCGGAGAGTTCGACGGGCCCGTCCCGTTTAAAATCCCAATCGGTGAGATCGAGAACACCTTTTATGGCTTTTGGGGGAATTCTTTTTTGGATGTGATAATTGCAGGCCGCCAGAAAGATCAAAAAAAGAAGGGTCAACGCCGAAAAATATTTGGGCACACTGGATCTCATAAGAAGAACTTTGATTTAGGTTCTTAAGATTGAAATGTCTAAAGAGCGCTGAATCTGAAGAATTACGATATCCGTAAAACCTTTTTAGAAGCTATCGCCAAAACCGATGTCTCGGAAATTCGCCAACTGAATGAAAATTCGGCCAATTTCGTCGGATTTGAACAAGCGAAGCGATGGTATTATTAGTATCATTGAAAAGGGCGTCTGTAAATCGTAAATTTATGGATGTGGCCCCGCTTTTTTGGCCCGGCTTGCCGGGGGTCCGGCAATTGCCGGGTTCACGACTCTTACCCGGTGTGTCCTGCTGCCCATATGGAACCCAACGGATTTTTCCCGGGACGTGAAATCATCTGCTTGAATTTTTTAAAAGCGGATTTATATTTAACCCTGATCCCGGGAAATTGGAAGGGGTCTTCTTGTCGGGGCTATCTTCGATATTTAATTTGTTTTTTACTTGTTTTTTCAATAAGTTTAAATTCAATAGTTAAACTTAAGGTTAACTATAATTTAACGGTATTGGAATCCGTAACTTTAAAAAAATTTTAAAGAGGTTATCAGATGGGAAATCAAATTAAAACCACCATGTTACTTGCCGTTATGACGGTTTTTTTCCTGTGGATCGGCCAGCTTTTGGGCGGTCGACAGGGCTTGATGATCGCCCTGGTCTTTGCAGCGGGAATGAATTTTTTCAGTTACTGGTATTCCGACAAAATCGTTCTTCGCATGTACAAGGCCCGTGAAGCGACACCCGCCCAGACCCCTGAAATCTATTCCATCGTAGAGAACCTTGCCCGGAATGCCGGTCTTCCCACCCCCAAGGTATACATTATTCCCCAGGCCTCTCCCAATGCCTTTGCAACCGGCAGAAACCCGGAACATGCGGTTGTGGCGGTTACGGAAGGACTCCTGGACATCATGACCCGTGATGAACTCGCCGGCGTTCTGGCCCATGAATTGGCCCATGTCCAGAACCGCGACATCCTCATCGGTTCCATTGCCGCCACCATGGCCGGGGCCGTCATGATGCTGGCGAGTATGGCCCGATGGTCGGCGATTTTTGGCGGCGTGGGCGACGATGAAGAAGGCGTGGGCGGTTTGGGGTTGATCGTCATGTCGATTCTTGCACCCATCGCAGCCGTACTCATACAGACCGCCATTTCCCGGTCCCGGGAATATATGGCCGATGCGTCGGGTGCCCGTTTTGCCGGAAACAATGAAGGCCTGGCAAGGGCACTGGAAAAGCTCGGCGCGTATTCGGCCAGCCGCCCCATGAATGCCAATCCGTCCACCGCCCACATGTTTATCGTAAACCCCCTTTCCGGGAAAAAAATGATGAGCCTGTTCTCCACCCACCCGCCCCTGGAAGATCGAATTGCACGGCTCAGAGGCACCCCGCCACCGGTAAGGACCTCAGGTCGCAGCGGCGGTATGGATCCGGACAAAGGCAAGGCGTTTTGGGATCGTTTATCCGAATAATTCGGGGAACATTTTCGGCCCTTTAAATTTTTCCGACTTTTTCCTTCAGGATCTGGATCAAATCGGCAGGCGATTTATCGGTGAGAATACTATTAAATTGACTGCGATAGTTACTGATCAGGCTGACACCCTCGATCACAACGTCGTATACCTTCCAGGAATCGTTTCTCAGGATCATTCTATAATCCATCGGAATCTGATTGGCATTTGTAATTATTTTACTTTGAACTTCGGCCTCATCCTCTGAAAAGATACTTTCTTTTAAAAAAACGATCTTTTCGTCTGTGTAGGCCATTATCCTATCCATATATACCTTCCCCAAAAGCCTGCTGAAAAGGTGTGCAAACTCTTCTTGCTGGTCAGGGTGAAGCCGCTTCCAATTTCTCCCCAATGACCGTTTTGAAAGCTCCGTATAATCGAAGATGTCGTCTACGATCGCCCATATTTTCTCTTTTTTGACTGCACTTTCGGACTCGGGCTTCAAAGCCGGGTCACGTAGCACATTCATCAATTTGTCAACTTGAGACTGAGCGGTTTCGAGCGGTTTTCCCGCATGAACCGAAGGTGGAAAGATCAGGCAAAACATCAGACAAGCGCTCAATATCAATATTCCATTTTTCATATTATATTCCTATAGTTCCGTATGATTACTTTTTAACCTCTCCAAAAGCATATTTGCCGATCATTTCTCCAATATCGATCGGTGATTCCGTATTCGTAATGATGTCTCCGGACTTCAACAGCCTTCCGGATCCCCCGGGATCAATGCGGACATATCTATCACCAATCAGGCCGGCTGTTTTTATGGAAGCGATGGCATCATTGTAAACCTTTATGTCTTTTTTGACTTTCATTTTCACCATGGCCACCTGATCTGTCTGATCTATCTTAAAATCTACAACGCGACCGATCTCAATGCCGAACATTTCGACGGGATTGCCGATTCTAAGACCGGATACCGAATTGAACCGGGCATTAATCGTAAATGAATCGTCATCTAGAAGAGAAACATTTCCAAGTTTTACGGTCATATATCCTACACATATCAGTCCTATGACCACAAAAATCCCAACAAGTGTTTCATGGGAATACTTTTTCATTTCACGTTACCTCCGCATTCCACACCAAAATTGTGCCATTGGTTTTTGCCTCGATTTGGCCTCATCGAATACGTGATTTATCTCATCGCCCGGTTTCCCTTCAGCCAACCCGGCAAACACAGAAAATTCAAAGCATTCTACCGATGGGATTTGAGCATCGGCTCCAATTTCGCACAGCCCCCTTCCCTGGAGATCTGTTGCAAAATTTTCTATAATCTGCTCAGCCTCACTAAGATTAGAAAAAGGAAAAATCGTGATAAACTGATCTTGGGCCTCACGGACGGAAAATCCTCCGACGGCATCACAGTGCTCGTTGATGTATATACCAAATGTTTTTAAAACCTCCTGCACCGTCTTGTGATTCAAATTCTCACCCACCAGATCAAGGCCTTTCAAAGAAAAAATGGCCACAATGAACGTTTCATCCGGATGTTTCCTGCCCAAGGCATTCTGATACCGAATCTTAAAATTTCGCCTGGAATAAAGTCCGGTCAGGTGCTCCTGAAATCCTTCGAGGCTCTGGATAAATTCATCCAAAAACGGGTGCTCAAAATCGTCGAGCTCCTCCGGAGTGCCCTGGAAAACGATCTCGCCATCATGAAGCGCTATAATCCGGTTAGATATAAAAAAGACGTCCGGAAGGTCGTGGCTGATCAAAATTGCTGTAAACCCGAACTTTCTCTGAAATTCGGTGATCATACTCAAAATAGCATTTCTTCGAATAAGATCCTGACCGGTTGTGGGTTCATCGAAAAGCACAATCTTCGGGTCCGTTACCATGGCACGACTCAAAGCAACCCGCTTTTGCATTCCGCCTGAGAGTTCCGACGGATATTTGTGGATCACTTCCGTTAGATCTGCCTGCTCTATTCTGGCCATCACTTTGTCTCTGATAGCCTTATATTTTAAATTTGTGGTTTGGTGAAGGGGCAAAGCGACATTTTCAAAGACAGTGAGAGAGTCAAAAAGCGCATTGTTTTGAAACATATAACTGATTTGTCCGACATATTCATTCCACTCGGATTTGTTCATTCCGCCGATGGACTTCCCCCGGAATAGAATGCTTCCTTGATCCGGCAGATGTAGGCCGATGATGTGTTTCAAAAGCACACTTTTACCCGTTCCACTTTTTCCAATAATTGTGGTGACCTCTCCTTCAAAGATCTTCAGATTGACGCTTTCGAGAACGGTGCTGTCGTCAAAACGCTTCGTGACGTCTTTAAACTCAATAAGTGCTTTTTCCATTATTTTCTGAAATTATAAAAGAAGAGACGTTATTACATAATCTGCAATCAGAATGAGAACACATGATAAAACAACCGCAGCCGTGGTGGAAATCCCCACCCCCTTGGCGCCATGGCCGTCCTTTCTCATGTGCGTAAAATAGCCCTGAAAGCAGCAGACCGTCGATACGATGATCGCAAAAACCACAGATTTTATAAATCCACCCGTAATGTCCTGTAATTCTACACTTGACCGCATCCCGGAAAAGTACGTGCCGCTGTTTAAACTCAACAGCACAACCGCACTGACATACCCCCCCACGATTCCAACGATGTCAAATATCGCCGTCAGTAGCGGAAAACTGATGATCGCAGCCGCGATTCTGGGGCTTACCAGATACCGGATGGGGTGAATGCGCATGGTGGAAAGGGCATCGATCTGTTCCGTGATCCTCTGGATGCCGATCTCCGTGGTCATGGAAGAACCTGCACGGGCGGTAATCATGATGGCCGTCAGCACGGGCCCCAGTTCTCTGATCAGGGACAGGGCCAAGGCAGAACCCAAGACTCCTTGTGAGCCGAATTTGACCAGGGTATGATAAAGTTGGAGTCCCATAACCATACCGGTAAAAAGCGCCACAAGCATTACAATATTGGTGGACCCGGCCCCGATATAATAAACCTGTTTAATAATTTTAGAAAACTGCTTGGGCCGGAAGATCATCAAGAAAGCCCTTACAAAAAAAATGGACATAGCACCCATTTCACTGACCCAACCTTTAACTGCTCTCCCTAACGAATCGAAAGGAAACGTAATATCCATACTTCGGCCTCCGATTTTATTTTGATATCATTTAAAATGGTATCGATAATATATAGCACAGGCAACTATATTTTGTGAACACCATATTTCCTGATCCAAAGAATGGCTTTTTTTCTGTAATCATTAACGGGGGAACTGAACCCGTTCGTTTTTTTGACCGTCTACGAATTCATCGATATTGACAACGCCATTTTATGAGTGAAAATTGACGGTTTCGTAAAAAGTCTTTTGTGAGCGACATCGAGCAATTTTGGAGAAAGATTCATGACGCGTCTGGCGTTAAAAATTGCAAGCTGTTTGAGGGCGTTAGCCCGAGTTCTTGTAATTTGGCCAGACGAGTCATGAATCCCAAAATTGCTTGCGGAGCAAGCAAAATCAGACTTTTTACGAGTTCATCAAAATTCATTAAAAAAACAAGCTGATAAAATTGATTTCAAAATCTTTCATTCAAAACCGTTTAACTGAAACCGTTTGTGCCAAGGTCTAAATAGAAAAATGGATCCAATTTTTTAACTTGCTGAACGCTCAAAAAGTATTTATAAGATTTTTCAATCTAAACCGACTTTTTACGGAATCGCTCAAAAAAAGGAAACACCATGATCCATGTTGAAAATTTGACCAAATACTACAACGATTTCTGCGCTGTGGATCGCATCAGCGTCGACATCCATAAAGGTGAAGTCCTCGGCTTGCTGGGACCCAACGGCGCAGGCAAGACAACCACGTTGCGGATGCTCACCGGCTATTTTATGCCCACATCCGGAACCATTCGCGTCAAGGACTATCTCCTCGACGAAAATTTGCTGGAAATCAAAAAACTCATGGGATATCTCCCCGAGTCCGCCCCCCTGTATCACAACATGCTGGTCTTCGATTATCTCGACTACGTTGCCAAAATTCGGGGCCTGGACAAAGACCAAAGGGCGGTTAGGATTCGACAGCTTGTGGATTTGTGCGGACTTAGCGAAATTATGCACCGGAGTATCCATGAACTCTCCAAAGGGTTGAATCAGCGGGTGGGGCTGGCCCACGCCATGATGACCGACCCGGAAATCCTGATTTTAGATGAGCCCACATCCGGGCTCGATCCCAATCAGATCGTCGAAATCCGGGAGATCATCCGAAAGATCGGCGAGGAGAAAACCGTCATTCTCTCCACCCACATTCTCAGCGAAGTCGAAGCCACCTGCGACCGGGTGGTGATCATCAACAACGGCAAGATCGTTGCGGACGACCATGTGGAAAACCTCAAACAGACCGCCGGTCAAAAACATTTTATCCATTTAGAACTCTGCAACGCAGATTTTCAAGAAGTATGCCGTGGACTCAACGGTATCGAAGGCGTTGTCAACACGGAACAGATCGATGACACTCCCGGGGGCTCGCTGAGGGTTCGCCTGGCCTGCGAATCTGCCGTGGACCTGAGAGAAACCATTTACCAAACCATTAAACAGACATCCTGGGTTCTTATCGGGTTTCATCAGGAGACCAAAACCCTTGAAAACATATTCCGAGAACTCACCAAGGAGGACTGACATGCAGCAGGCTATCCGCATCTGCAACAAGGAATTAAAAGACTATTTTATATCCCCCATCGCCTATATCGTCATATCTATTTTCCTGCTGGTGACGGGGTGGTTCTTTTTTACGACATTTTTCTATTATAACCAGGCAGACCTGAGAAACTTTTTGGGTCTGCTCCCCATTACATTCGCCTTCCTCATCCCGGCGGTGACCATGCGATTGTTTTCCGAAGAAATGAATGTGGGATCCTATGAACTGCTTCTCACCCTGCCGGTAACCTTTAAGGATATTCTCTTGGGCAAATTCCTGGCCGGCGTGTTATTCGTCGCCGCGGCGTTGGTGCCCACCTTGGCCTATCCAATCTGCATCGCATTTATGGGAGAGCTGGACTGGGGGCCTGTGGCGGGCGGTTATCTGGGCGCCCTTTTGCTGGGCGCGGCCTTTGTCGCCGTGGGTCTGTTTTCCTCATCCCTGACACGCAACCAGATCATCGCGTTTATCGTGGGCACGGCCATCTGCTTTTCCCTGACGTTGATCGACAAAATGCTCTTTTTCTTTCCCAGTTCTCTTCTGGGGGTTATCGGGTATCTTGGGGCTGATTTTCATTTCCAAAACATTGCCAAGGGGATTGTCGATTCCCGGGATATTCTCTATTTTCTAAGTGTTGTTTTCATCGGCCTTTACGGAACCCATCTGGTTATGCAGGAAAAAAGTTAAGGAGCACAGCATGAGCATGCAGAACCCCTTTGCAAAATATATAAAACTGTCCATTTATCTGGTCATTATCGTTCTCGTCAATGTGGCGGGCATGACCCTCTTTTTCAGGATGGACCTCACCGAAAACAGAATCTATTCCATATCCGAAGCCAGCAAAACGGTGGTTTCCACACTTTCCGAACCTCTCACCGTCAATGTGTTTTTCACCAAAGATTTGCCGGCCCCCTACAATAATACGGAGCGATATCTGCACGATCTCCTCGAAGAATATGCCATCCACGCCAACGCGTATTTCAATTACCGGTTTTATGACGTCAGCCCCGAGGCGGAAGGGATCGACCCCCGGGCACTGGAGAATCAGAAACTGGCCAACAACTATGGCATCCACCCGGTTCAAATCCAGGTTTTCGAAGAAGATGAGGTAAAGTTTAAAAAGGCCTACATGGGCCTGGTGTTGATCCACGGAGATATGGTGGAGAGGATTCCCACCATTACCGCCATCAATGGCATCGAGTACACACTGACCACGGCCATACAGAAACTGAACAACAAAATCAGCGCTCTGTTGGGTCTGTCCGACACCATCAAGGTCAAGCTCTTCCTTTCCTCCTCGTTGAAATCTGTTGCACCGTTTATGGGCCTCGACCAACTTCCCGAATACCCGGACAGGTTGAAAGCCATCGTTGAAAGCCTGAACGCCAAAAACTACGGAAAGCTGGAATATTCCTATATCGACCCTTCAACAGTGCCGACACAGGCGCCGTCCTGGAAGAAATATAACCTGATGCACCTCCAATGGCCGGCCCTGTCCGACGACAAGATCCAGGCCGGAGAAGGAACCATCGGCCTGGTGATGGAATACGGGGAAAAAATCAGGGAGATCCCCCTGTTAAGCGTTCTCAGGCTTCCCATCATCGGGACCCAGTATAATCTGACCGGCCTCGACGACATGGAGCGCCTCATCGACGACAATCTGGAGATGCTGGTGGATATCAACGAAAACCTCGGATACCTTTCGGATCACGGCACCCTCGATATTTCAGGGGCCTCACCCATGGGGCAGCGAAACCCCGACACTTTATCCACTTTTTCAAACCTGGTTTCCCGGACATACAGCATCACACCCATTAATTTAAAAGACGCCGATATCCCCCCAAGCATCAACTGCCTGGTCATCGCGCGACCCACGGAAGTTTTTTCAGATTTCGAGCTCTACCAGATCGATCAGGCATTGATGAAAGGAACCAATCTGGCACTCTTTCTGGATGCCTTTAAAGAAGTCAGGCCCAACACCCAGCAGCCTTTTGGAATGAACCGGGAACCCAATTATGTTCCGCTGGATACCGGTCTTGAAAAATTGCTGGCCCATTACGGCATCCGAATAAAAAAATCGTATGTCCTCGATGAAAACTGTCACAAGCAACGGCTTCCCCAAAGCATGGGCGGGGGTGAACGGCCCATATATTTTGCCCCCATCATCAAAAACAGGTTCATAAACCATGACCTTGAGTATATGCGGGGCATCAACGGACTGATTTCAGTTAAAATATCGCCCTTGGAACTGGATGAAAAACGAATTTCAGAACATACGCTCACGGCGACAAAGCTCATTGCATCTTCAGAAAAATCCTGGGAAATGGGTCAACCCATCAATCTCAACCCCATGTTCCTCAGTCCGCCGTCCTCGGATGATGAGCAGCAGAGTTTTCCG
>JAHECI010000436.1 GCA_024641825.1 Desulfobacterales bacterium
CAAGTCCAGGATGCATGAAGACAGGCTCCAGGCCGATTTCATCTTTAAATTTTGATGACCTCGTAAAAAGTCTGATTTTGCTCGCTTCGCAAGCAATTTTGGGATTCATGACGCGTCTGGCTAAATTGCAAGAACTCGGGCTAACGCCCTCAAACAGCCTTCAATTTTTAACGCCAGACGCATCATGAATCTTTCTCCAAAATTGCTCGATGTCGCTCACAAAAGATTTTTTTATTCTCCACGTCCTATCCAGATATCCCCCCGATTCACTTGCAAATCATTCTTGACATTTAGAACCATAACCCAATATAAAACCTAAATTGAGCGATTTTAAGCTCGGTCTATACCGATCTCTTCTCTAAAAATCGCTCAACCTATGTGTAAAATTCATTTCCTTTGTTTCATCGATTTTTTTGCAGAAGGTCGTTTGTCGTTGCTTTCTTGTCTATGCTGCTCATGGAAAACGATCCGCTTTATCTTTTTGCAAGACAGCTCATCTTTAAACATTCTAATTTAAGGTGTGAATATGAAACAGCTTGGGAATTTAATCGATCGAATCGTCGAGCGTATCAATATCAACCTCCGGGATTTCGAGTTTGATGCCGGACCTTTTGTTCGCAAGGCGATTCCATTGAATCAACTGGTTAAATTCTATGCCTCTTGCGGGATTACGCCCCAGCACCCGGTTCACTTTCATTTCAGCCGTTCAAACCTGGCCGGAAGCTATTTTTATGGCAAATGCATGGTTGATAACGCCATTCTATATAAAAGCGACGTCCGGGGGGATGAACTTAAAGCCCAAGGGGATCGGTTTCATTTTAAGGGTTCTGAACTTCCTTTGTATGATGACGAAGTCATCCGGATCAAAGACGCCTGTCTGATCAAAACTCTGGTCCACTGTTATTCCCATGATCCGGAATCACTGGAAGAGTTTTTGATCCAAAACACGGCATCCATGCATTACGCCAACATTCACGGTTCTCCGGTGGAAGGATGTTTTATCGGACCCTTCAGCACCGTGGACCTGACCACGGTTCACGACTCCATTATCGGCGCATTTGCTTATGTTCAGGTGGGGGAGCTTTCTCATCAAAATGTAGAACCCGGAAAGGTCTGGATCAAAGCCGGCGACCTATTTGAGTTTAGTTACGCATTTCCTAAAAAAGTTCTCGATAAATATATTGCCATAGGATTCGGAGAAAAGCCCAGGGGAATATTTATCGACTTTGTGAGATCCCGAAAAACAGATTTTCAAAATGTTTTTGATGTCGTGAACCTCGATGCGCCCTTTAACGTCCCTCCGGGTGCCTCCCTGAATCGTTATGCTGTGGTCAGGGGACAAAGCCACATCAGTGAAAACGTCCTGGTGGCACAACGGGCATATCTGAGGAATGCCTGGCTGGGGAAGGGTGCCAATGCCCAGGAAAACTGCTATATCATCGATTCCCGTCTTGAAGGCAACAATGTGACGGCGCATGGCGGTAAAATTATCCACGCTCGCCTGGGGGAAAACGTCTTTGTCGGCTTTAACTCTTTTCTACATGGCACCAAGGATTTTCCGTTGGAGATCGGGGAAAGAAGTATTGTTATGCCGCACACCATCATTGACCTGAATGCACCGTTAAAGATTCCGGAAGGGCATATTGCATGGGGCTATATCAGAAATGCCAAAGACCTTTCACGACACAGCGTTTCCATCAAAGCACTCTCTGAGGTTGACGGTAAATTCAACCTGGGTGCCATGAAATTTAAGGGCAGCGGTGCTAAATTTGTTGAGGCCTTTAAACATCGAATCGAGCATATTCTAGAGGCCAACGGTGCTTTCTTTGACGGCAGAAAAAACAGGGGGCATGCCCAGAAATCCCAGGACATTTCATTCAATATCGTTCATCCCTATCGGAAGGGTCCGAAAAAGGGTATCTATCCGCGGATAGATATTCAGCCATAGAAAATATAATACCTAAAAAATAATCACATTCAAATCATCCGGCTTTCATCGGATTAACCCATCGTCTTTTAGAAAAGTCCATGCCCCATTCAAATCTCATCCAGATGATGAAACAACGCGCTGAAACGGTTCAGGCCATCGTGTCGAAAATCACCTCTATGGCGCAGGCGTTTCAGTATACGGTTGATTTGACCCAAAAACAGGGGGGCAAAACCGTTGCGGCCACAGGATTAAAACCCGACCAAACGCGCCTTCTGAAAACAGCGTGCGAAACTGCTGACCTCGAGTTGCTCGAATTTCCCCTAAGGTATCATGCCCAAGGGATTCACACATCTCTTACACCTGTTGACTGGGGAATTGCCGAAACCGGAACATTGGTGATCGATTCTTCTTCGGAAGATGTTCGTATTGCCACCATGCTGGCCGAAATCCATATCGCCGTTTTATCGGCCTCAAAAATAAAACCCGACAGCGAAAGCTTGGAAGCGGAATTGAACGCCGTCCTCATGGCCGATACGCCGTCTTATTATGCGTTCATCACCGGTGCCAGCAGAACGGCGGATATCGAAAGGGTGCTGGCCATCGGGGTCCATGGGCCCCAGGAGCTACATATTCTTATTGTGGAGGAAGATCCCTAATGATCAAAACCGCCCAGGATATGAAATCGTATAAAAAGCAGCTCAAAGAGGCCCTTTCCGATCAATTTCTTCGAACGGCATTGGACAACTTTTACACAGCGTATCGGGAAAACCGCCCCGCAGTTTATGACGGAATAGATTTTGAAAGGT
>JAHECI010000100.1 GCA_024641825.1 Desulfobacterales bacterium
AAAATTTTTTATGATATTCGATTAATGTCCGATAATATTGTTCATCTTTTTTTGGGGCGGTGTTTAAATACTGCCGAAATTCCCCAAGGCTCATCTCGTCTTCATCTTTGGGGCCGTTCTTGGAAGTCGTAAAGGTTTTTTTGAGATCAAGGCTTACGTCGTAGGTATCAAAGTTGATGGAATGGGCCGATCTGTTTTCCATGTTGACCTGATTGATAGCCCCATTATAAAGTTGCAAATGGAATAAAAGCTTGTCAGGTTCACCAAACAGCTTTCCCTCCGGCGCCACAATGGTGCTTACAATATTCTTCGACCGTTTATCTTCAATAAACACATCAACAAGTCTTTTTTTCTTCAAATCTATTTTATTGATATACAGCATGACATCTTTAAAGCTGTCGTTGAAAGTCCTTTCCTTGAGTCCGGCATCGACATGGGATGCTGCGACGCGAAACGTCAGCGCCTTCATGGAAACCATTCCCCGGGGCATTGCATACACCGTCAGAAAACAAGAAAGGAGCATCCCCATTACGCTTAACGCCAGCACCGGCGGCATTAGGCTGTAAATGCTGACCCCGCCGGCTTTAAGGGCATCGAGCTCGTGATCGTTCGATAACCGAAGAAACGTCAATAGCACGGCCATCATCACCGACATGGGTATCACAAATGACAGAAAACGGGGGACAGCGTATACAAGAATCAAAAAGACCGAAGAAAGGCTGAGTTTGTAATTCACAATTAGGTTTGTGATATCGAGTATCTTGGTCATGAGGAATATAAAAGTGAAAAACGCCGTATTGATGGCAAACGGCCCGATCATCTCTTTGAAGATATACCTGTTTATAATGGAATTTATTTTCATATCAGGCGGGTGTTGGGTTGACGACGGTGTCTGAGATGCGTACGATCTGCGTTAATTCCTCAGTCTGATCCGGCTTTAAGTATTGATAGAGGCCGGCTGTGAATGAAATTCTTTGTCATGGCTATTGCTATACTGCATCTGGTAGAGTTTGAAAAATTCTCCTTTTTGAGCAATCAGTTCCTCCCGTTTACCCTCCTCCACAATCCGACCGTTTACGATAACCGCAATCCTGTCGGCATAATCGATGGTTGACAGTCTGTGCGCCACCACAAAAGTGGTGCGCCCTTTCATCAGATTTTCAAGGGCCTTTTGAACGAGCATCTCCGCCTCAGCGTCCAGTGAAGATGTTGCCTCGTCAAGAATCAATATGGGAGCGTCTTTCAAGAGGGCACGGGCGATACAGATCCTTTGTTTTTCTCCGCCGGAAAGACGTCCGCCCAGCTCTCCGATATTGGTGTCGAACTTGTCAGGAAAACGCTGTATGAAATCATGAGCATAGGCCGCCTTTGCTGCCTTTATGATCTCTTGTTCCGTTGCATTCATTTTGCCGTAAGCGATATTGTTCCGAACGCTTTCGTTGAAAAGGATGGGTTCCTGGGTAACGATGGCCATCTGATCCCGAAGGGAAGATATGGAAGCATCACAGATATTGACGCCATCGACCCTTATGGCGCCTTGGGTAACATCGTAAAATCTCGGTATTAGATTGACCAAAGACGTTTTCCCGCCACCGCTCATCCCCACCAACGCAAGAACCTCACCGGCCTTGACATCCAAATTGATGTCTTTGAGGACCATCACATCTTCATACTTGAAAAATACATTTTCAAAGGATACACGGTGGGGTCCCCGCTTAATTTCCACAGGGTTTTTTTGCTCTTTGATATCTGTTTCCATTTCTATAATATCAAAAACTCTGTCAGCGGCAGCAAGCCCCTGCTGAACGGCATTATTGAGACCGCTGAGCTTTTTAACCGGATCATACAGCATGAGAACGGCAGCCATGAACGAAAAAAACGTTCCTGCCGTGGATGTGCCTGAAATCACCTTGGAACCACCATACCAGATGATAAAAGCAATCCCGAGCCCGGCTAAAAATTCCATGATGGGAGAAGACAAGGATCTGGCCACCACCGCTTTCATTTCAATTTTAAATAGGCGAAGTGTCTTTTCAAAAAAACGTTTTTTTTCATACGATTCCATTCCAAAGGCCTTGACGATCTTGTTGCCTGCAAAGGTTTCATGCAGAAAAGAATTCAAATCGGCCATCGATTCCTGACACCCGGTACTGACACGGCGAACCCTTCTTCCGAATTCCACCAATGGGAAAAAGGCCAGGGGTAACACCAAAAACGCAAACAACGCCATTTTCCAGTCTCGATAGAAGATAACAACTGTTAAACCGACGATGGTAAAGCTGTCCTTGAGCGACCCGGTCACAGCGGTGGAGACCATGGCCTTTATAATATTGACGTCATTGGTAATCCGTGACATCAGAACACCGGTTTTTTCTTTATGAAAAAAGGCCAAAGGAAGATCCTGAATACGGTCATAAAGATCGTTTCTGAGATTTCGGATAATACCTTCCCCCACATAATTCATAAGGTATTCCTGGCCGTAACTCCCAAGGCCGCGCAAAAAATATATCAGAATAACGGCAATGGGAATGATGATAAGCATCTGGTGGTCTTTGTTGAAGAAGATATCGTCCAGCACAGGTTTTACCAAAAACGCTGTTGCAGAAGTTGAAATAGCGATAACCAACATGCATATCATTGCCAAAAACAATCTCAACTTGTTTTCCTTGACAAGGGATAGGATGTGTTTGTGCCTGTTTTTTAATTTTAGTTTAAACATTTTTTAAATTACAAACCGGGTGAATCCCTAAAAACTCCTTTGCCGGCGCCATTGAGTATTTTTGGGGAATGTAAAGGTCCGTGACAGAAAGAAAATGAATCCTACAGGTTAACAAATTACATCATACCCAATGCAATATCTGCAACCCGTTCCGAAGCCCCCGGCCCGCCCAAAAGATCCTTGATGTTGAGCAATTCGAGCCGAATCCTTTCAAGTTCGGAAGCATCACGTAACATCTCGAATACGGTGTCCGAAATCCGAGTTGGAGATGCTTCTTTCTGTAACAGTTCCGGGACGATCTTTCTACCTGCAATGAGATTGACCAGGCCGATATGTTTTACCTGTATCATGGCCCTGCCAATCCAGTAGCTTATGGGAGACACTGTGTAAATGATCACCATGGGAGTTCCGGAAATTGCGGCTTCAAGGGTCACCGTGCCGGATGCGGCAACCACCAAGGTGCTCCGCTCAAATACTTTTTGGGAACTGTCTGCAACCAATTCAAAAGCAAATGATGTCTGGTGTTTCTTAATAATTCCTTCCACAAACGTCCTCTTCACTTCAGGGGCAACCGATATCAAGAATTTTACAGGGTCTAATTTTTTGTGTAAATTTCGAGCCGCATGTATCATGATCGGAAGATGTCTTGCTATCTCCCCATCCCGGGATCCCGGAAGAAAGCCGATAACGGGATGATCCTGTGTCGGCCGGTTCAAGGCTTTGTTTTGCGGAGAAGTCAGGGTGTCCATTAATGGATGTCCCACGAAGGTCACCGGAACTGTGTAGCCTCTGTAAAATTCTTCTTCAAAAGGGAGGATAACCGCCAGATGATCCACAAGTTTCCGGATCCGTTTGACTCGGCCGGGCCTCCAGGCCCAAATCTGGGGGCTGATATAATAAAGTACAGGTATCCCAAGCTTTTTAGCGAACGATGCCAGATGAAGGTTAAAATCCGGAAAATCGATAAGGATTAGAAGATCCGGATGCAAGTTTTTGAGTGTCTTTTTGGCAACCCTCAGGCCTTTTAGAATATTGGGTATTTTTGAAAAAACCTCTGTTATGCCCACAACGGCAATCTCAGAAGCATCCATCAAAAGCTTGACCCCTGCTTCACCCAGTGCCCCACCGCCGATACCGCAAAAGAACAGGTCATTGTTTCTTTTTCGCAGGGCACTGACAAGTTTTGCCCCGTGTATATCGCCGGAAGTTTCACCGGCAACAATCATGATACATTTTTCTTCTGAAAACCGGTCCATAGAATTCCTAAGGCAAAAATCGTCCAACGGTATGGTTGATCTGCGCCATAATTTCTAAGGCAATCTCCAGGGCATCACGCCCCATTTGAGCGGTAACTTCAGGAGGTTCACGCCGCTCAACCGCTTTTACAAAGGATTTCAATTCCTCTTCCAGTGCGTCACCGGCTTCAAAGCTAACCTGTTTAATTTCCATACCGGGGATCAGACCGCCTTCGGCGTTGCCATCCTTCCGGATAACAATAATGTCCTTGTTAGAAAAATCGACGGAAACATAGGCATCTGTTTGAAACAGTCTGATTTTTCGCTCGTTTTTTGTCGATATTCGGCTGGCTGTCACATTTGCCACACATCCGCTTTTAAATTCTAGACGTGCATTTGCGATATCAATATGTTCGGAAATCACCGGAACCCCTGAGGCCCGAATATCGCTAATTTCCGACCCGACAAAGTTCAATATAAGATCAATATCATGAATCATGAGGTCGAGGACGACACTGACATCGGTACAGCGTCCCTTAAAAATACTCAACCGATGGGATTCTATGAACATCGGCTTTTTTACGATATCCTTCAGTGCAACAATGGCCGGATTGAATCGTTCAAGATGTCCGACCTGGATAATAAGATTCCGGGTTTCCGCAAATCGAATCAGTTCATCCGCGTCTTCGGTGGTCTCTGTCATAGGCTTTTCAATCAGGATATCGACATCGTTTTTTAGAAAATCCTTGGCAACTTCAAAATGCGCCGGTGTCGGAACAGCGATACTGACGGCGTCAACTTTCCCGAATAAATCCTTATGATTCAGATATGCCCTGGTATTGACCCTTCGGGCAACATCTTCGGCTTGGGATCTATCGATATCAACAACGCCGACAAGTTCGACTTCATTCATTCGGCTGTATTTTTCGGCGTGAAATTGTCCGAGATAACCGACACCCACAACGCCAACACGCAATTTTTTCATAAGTTCACTTTTCCATGGCAACAACGGCGATTTTAAACTCGTCCGCTAAATTGATCATCTCTTCTCTGTCGAAAACAACCGCCTTGGCCGCTTCAATAACCAAGACCGCCGCCCCGACCTCATGCATGGTCTGAATCGTCTGAGCACCCACAGCAGGAATATCAAACCGAATGTCCTGACTGGGTTTGGAAACCTTGACCACAACGGCCATATTTTTGCCGAGCCTTCCCCCCCGTCTTATGGTGGCATCTGTTCCGTCGATGGCTTCCACTGCCAAAACAGATCCGCCGCCGACCACCACACACTGTCCGATATCAAGGCGCCCGATCTCTTTGGCCAATTTCCAACCCAGTTCGATATCTTTTTTTTCGGATCTTGACGGTTTCCGTTTTGTCCAGCAGCCCGGTTGCGCCAGAAGGTCCGGAAGCAAAAATGTCGATGCCTGTACCTCGATCCCCTCTTTTTCAAGGACCCTTGCAAATCTTCTGAGGATCCCGTCGTCATGGGTATGCCCCATGCCCGCAATGAGCGAAATCGCTTTGGTGTCAGGCCTCACATCTGAAAACATCCTTGTCTTTGTTATACCGCCAATGAGAACCGTCTGGCGAATGTGATTTTTTTTAAAAAACTTGAGAATACGCTTAATCTGGCCGATATGAATCCATTCAATTGTATCCACATGATCTTTCAGTCCGGGGTCAGTCTCATTATTATGCGCAATCGCATACACAGCAAATCCTTTTGCTTTCGCAGCTTTTGAAAAAATAATGGGGAACTGTCCATTCCCGGCAATAAGTCCTATCCGCATGACAGTATTCTCGAAACTCCTGACACAAAGGAATGTCAACCTGCCAATTTGAAAAAAATATGGCGTATGGTTGACCGAAGGAATCGTTAGGTTTTTTGCGAAAGAGATTAAAGCTGTTCGATGGTGCTACCGTGTTATTCCCCGTTGAGAAGTTTTAATAAACTCCATCAGGTTTACCACCTCGGGGACCTGATCCACCTCCGCCTTAATCCTTTCTATGGCCTCGTTCAGGGTCAGCCCGATACGAAAAAGTATCCGGTATGTCTTTTTTAACAAAGATAACGTATCTTCTGAAAACCCCTGTCGTTTCAGTCCGACGCTGTTCAATCCGTGGAGTGTTGCCCGGTCCCCCGCTGCGATAACATAGGGCGGGATGTCTTTTACCACGGCTGATTTTCCACCAATATAAGCGTATTTCCCAACTCTTACAAATTGATGAATGGCCGTCAGCCCGCCGATGGTTACAAAATCTTCGATGGTGATATGACCCGCCAGTGTTGCATTATTTGCAAAGATAACGTTCCGTCCGGTTTTGCAGTCATGGGCGATATGGACATACGCCATCAGAAGGTTCTCTTCACCGACCTCGGTGATACCGCCGCCAAATTCCGTTCCTCTATTTATTGTAACAAACTCCCGGACCACCGTCCCGCGCCCGATCTTTAGGATTGTTTTTTCGCCTTTGAATTTAATGGCCTGGGGAACCGCACCGATGGAAGCATATTGAAAGATTTGGCAATCCGGTCCGATGGTAACATGGGGCTGAATAACAACATGCGGACCGACGATGGTTCCGGATCCGATCTGGACATTCGCTTCGATAATTGAATATGGACCGATTTCAACATTAGAATCTATATCGGCCTTGGGGTCGACTATTGCTGTGGGATGTATCATTACGCTCCTCCAAATGTTGCCATGAGTTGAGCCTCAGCCACGGTTTTCTCATCGACGTATGCCACTCCGGCCATCTTGAACACCTTGCCCCGTTGTTTAAGAAATTTCATTTCAAGCACAAGTTGATCTCCGGGGATAACCGGCTTGCGGAATTTCACCCTGTCCATACCCATAAAATATATGAGGGAACCGGGTTCTTCTTCGGACATGGACCCAGCAGCCAGTACAGCACCGGCCTGCCCCATGGCTTCGATGATAAGCACGCCGGGCATAATTGGATTTCCCGGAAAATGTCCCTGGAAAAAGGGTTCGTTGATGGTGACGTTTTTGAGAGCAACAACTTTCTCACCCGGTACCAGTTCAAGTATTCGATCGATCATAAGAAACGGATACCGGTGAGGCAACGACTTCATGATTTCTAGAATATCAATGGTTTCATTCATTTTCCAACGCTCCTTACGTTACTCCAACGTTTCCTCAATTTTATTTAATCGTTTCTCGATGTTGGAAACCTTTTTTATAAACTCTGGAAGCTTTGGCAGAACATTTTGGACCCTGAGCCATAATTTATGGGGCATGGCGGATGCTCCCGATACAACCTGGCCTTGGGGCACCGATTTGGCCACGCCTGCCTTGGGCCCGACGATGGCATGGTCCCCGATGTTCAGATGACCTGCAATTCCGGCCTGACCTGCCAAAATAGCATTTTTCCCGATGGTTACACTTCCTGAAATTCCGACTTGTGCAACCAGAAGCGTGTTTTCGCCAACAATCACATTGTGGGCGATTTGAACCAGGTTGTCGGTCTTGACCCCACGACAAATCCGGGTTTTTCCAAAGGTTGCCCTGTCGATGGTGTTCCCGGCACCGATTTCAACGTCGTCATCGATCTGGACAATCCCGGTATGGGGTATCTTGTAATACTTTCCACCCTCCGGAGAAAAACCGAAACCATCACTCCCGATCACCGTGCCGGCATGAATTGTCACCCGATTTCCGATGATGCATCGCTCAAGAATGGACACATTGGGGTATATCTGAACATCATCTCCCATGGAAACGTTGTTGCCGATCACGACATTGGGATGAACAAACACACGATTGCCAAAGGTAACATTGTCTCCGACCACGACAAAAGGAGCGATGGACACATCTTCGCCGCACATAAAGTTTTTGCCGATATATGCACTGGAGCTTATGCCGGGCTCGGGTTTTGAAGCAGGATGTAACAGATTCAAAACCTTGATAAATGCAAGCTGTGGATTATCCACTTTTACAAGGTTTTTTGTGGGGGCTTGAAAATTCCGAGGGACAATAACGGCCCCGGCTCTGGTTTCATCAATTTTTTTTAGGAATTTTGCATTCCCGGCAAATGTTATTTCATCCTGGTTTGCTTCTTCAAAAGATCCCGCGCCACGAATCTTTTTACCCGTGTTCCCGCTGAGTTCTCCTTCAACGATTTCGGCGATCTTGCCAAGGGACAGTTCCATTTTAAATTTTACCTATTATTGTTTTTTATTTGTTTTATCTTTTTTTCCGGTTTTCTGGGCAAAAATT
The DNA here is from genome assembly GCA_024641825.1 of Desulfobacterales bacterium. Classification (GTDB taxonomy): domain Bacteria; phylum Desulfobacterota; class Desulfobacteria; order Desulfobacterales; family UBA11574; genus JAAXQD01. Next base: position 8,202 of record JAHECI010000100.1, read on the forward strand.
GCATTGTATTCCTGGATCACCCGGTCGCTGATATCAATGGTGTCCGGCGAATATATTATCCCTGCTTCCCGTTTTTCGAGGATAAGGAGAAAGCCTTCTTTTTTGCCAATCTGTTCAACGATATTGAGAAGCTCTTTCTGAATGCTGGTAACAAGTTTTTTTTCTTGTTCCTTGAAATCAGCCATATATTGTTTCTGCAAGGATTTAAAATCATTGATACTGATCCTGATTTCACGTTCTTTTTCTGCCCGCATCTCATTGCTCATCACCAGGGCTTCACGCTCCAGTTTCTTCTTTGCCTCTTCAATCTTTTCACCCTTTTTCTTGAGATCTTCCTCCATCTTTCTCCCTTGCTCATTGATTTCACCCCGGGCCAATTTCCCGGCATTGGATGTCTCAAGAACTTTTTGAAAATCGACGACACCGATTTTGGCAACATCCGCTCCATAAGAAGACGCAGCAAAAAAACCAAAACAGACAACTATTGTTATAAAAGCAGTTTTAAACGTACGCATTTTTATCCCCCTTTAGAGATCGTCTCATCATTGGCAAATTTATCCGATTCTGAATTGTTGATATTAAGAAAATATGATGGATTCGTAAAAACTTTGATTTTGCTCGATGTCGCTCACAAAAGACTTTTTACGAAGCCGTCAAATATAGATAACCCATCAAATAGATAATGAATTAATTTTGTCGTAAAATTTCTCAATTCTGTTTACACGCATTTGGGATCTGACAAAAAGAACCAGTGCTCTGGAAAACACATGGCTCAAAATGCTGAACCCATTGAAAATTCCCAGCGACCACCCGAAGCTTCACCTTCTTGAACATCAAGTTTGTGTCCATACTCGATCCGGAGAGGTCCCATGGGAGAATACCATCTGAAGCCGAACCCGACGCTACTCTTCAAGTTGCCAAAGTCGACACTCTCACCGTTGTTGTATACATTGCCGGTATCATATAAGATGAGCCCCACAAGGCCTTGATCCTTTAAAATAGGAATTATGTATTCGGCATTGAACAGTACGAACTTGTCTCCCCCAATTTTATAGCCGTCTTCGTCTAAAACATGCACTTCCCGCCATTCATAACCCCGCAAGGAATTAATCCCACCCAAATAAAACCGTTCATAATCCGGCAAGATGCCGCCTGAATTTTCTTGAACATACCCGCCTTGGCCATGTAAAAAACCAACGGTTCCCTTGAACAGGGGAAAATACCAGCCGGTCTCAGCCATATATTTCGTGAAGGCAATATTCCCCCCAAGGCCGGCATATTTCACCGTTATACTGTGCTTCGATCCGTCGGTGGGATTAAAATTGCTGTTTTTTGAGTCGTAGGTTAGGGTGGCCGAGACACTGCTCGTTATATTGGTGCCCTCCAGGTCTTTGATCGATTTTGCAGCATACTCAGCTATATTTGATATTTCGGCATTGTCGTAATTATATCTTATATATGCCCTTGTATAATCAAAAATAGGATAGCCGAACCTTACACCACCCCCGACGCTTGTCTTGTCATAGGCGTCATAATCGGTGTCCCAGTTATACAGATCAAACCCCGCTGATAAAGGAATATCAAACAGCCAGGGCTCCGTAAAGCTCAATTTATACGTCGTTGTTCTCCCGCCGATCTGACCCTCCAGCGAGAGAATTTGGCCACGCCCGAAGAGATTATTCTGGTTGATGGTAGCCGTTAAAAAAACATCTTCCTGGCTGCTGTACCCTGCGCCAAATGAAATGGAGCCGGTTGGCTTTTCAGTAACGTCGATTTTTAAAATCATACGGTCATCGGTGCTTCCCTTGGCCGTATTTATCTTTATGTCTTCAAAAAAATTAAGGCGATGAAGGTTCCGAACGCTCCGTTTTAACG
>JAHECI010000101.1 GCA_024641825.1 Desulfobacterales bacterium
CAACGGGCTCAACCGGCTGGAGTACTTGAAAGCCAATCCGGTGATGGCCACCACCTGATTTGGGGTGATCCCAGAGGATTCAAGGATTCCCTATGGGCCGGAGGCAGGGGGCTCAAGGCTTGCCTGCCTCGGGCATGGGTTCGAGTGACCCGCCACAAAACAGGCGGATAAAAATGCCAATGAATTACAAAGAGTTGAAAGTCTGGCAAAAATCATACGACCTCTGTTTAGAGATATATAGAATATAAGAAGGCTAACCATTCTTTCCAAATAACCGAAGGGGCCGTGCAGCACGGCCCCTTCGGTTCTATTTTATGCCTGCTTTTCAGGGTCTATTGACCCAGCATCCCCTCTTTCAACTTTGAATCCGCCGGTTTTTCCCCCAGCCATATGGAGAAAACAGCCTTTTTGAAATCGAGCCCCGGGACGGTCCCCTTGAGCGCCCCCTTGATATAAACACTGACACCTTTCTCCGGGACGTAGATGATATCGTAGACATCGTCCTTCTTTGCTTCTTCGGTGAAAAAAGCGTTGAACTGATCGATCTCTGTTTGAATGGGGGTGATGTTCCCGTTGGTTCCATTCATAAAACCTTTGTTCCATGCATCCACCAGTTTCTTGCTGGAGACCCCGTCGTGAATAAAATGCATTCGGATGGCCATGGGCGCATCTTCGTCGATGATCTTTACCGGATCCGCATCCTTTTGTTTTAGATAAAGACCGCCGGCATACACCTTGATAATAAACTTTTTCCGCAACCCGGCACCGTTTAACAGCAGGGTGTCCTCGCCGGCCATGAGGCTGTCCGGAAGCGCGACGTTACCCACATCCATTGCAAACGCCGTGGGACTCATCATGAAGACCGCTAAAATTATGACCGCTAGTCTTTTCATTATCTCTCTCCTTTCACACGTTAAATTGCATCGAAAGTTAACGGGGCGATACGTTCAACGTACCGATAATCTCCGCGATATCTGGAATATCCCTTTCCGCCATAAAGGCTTCGATTCCGTCGATGACATCGATGGCGGTATGGGGATGGATAAAATTGGCGGTCCCGATCTGAACGGCCGATGCACCGGCGATCAAGAACTCCAGGGCATCTTTTGCCGTCATGATGCCGCCGATGCCGATCACCGGAACCTTGACCACCTGGGCCGTCTGCCACACCATGCGCAGGGCCACCGGCTTGATTGCCGGGCCTGAAAGACCGCCGGTGATGTTGGCAAGCTTCGGACGTCGGGTGTCCACATCGATGGCCATGCCGGTGAGGGTATTGATCAAAGATATGGAATCTGCACCTTCAGCCTCCACGCTTCTTGCGATTTCGGTAATGTCGGTGACATTGGGGGAAAGTTTGACCATCATGGGCCGGGTGGACCGCTTCCTCACCGCCCGGACGACTTCGGCGGCGGTTTCCGGATAGCCGCCGAAAGCGATTCCCCCGGACTTGACATTGGGGCACGAAATATTGACTTCGATGCCGGAAACCGCTCCGATATCTTCAAGTCGGGCGGCCAGTTCGGCATATTCGGCGACGCTTCTACCATAGATGTTGACGAATACGGGTGTTGTTACCCCTTCCAATAAGGGCAGTTTATTTTTTTTAAAAGCCGTTAGACCGACATTTTCAAGACCGATGGCGTTGAGCATGCCGCAGGCGGTTTCGACAATCCTGGGAGGCGGATTTCCTTTTGAGGGCTCGAGGGACAAGCCCTTCATCACAAACGCCCCCAGGCGGTTTAAATCCATAAGATGTTCGAACTCGGAAGCATAGCCGAAGGTGCCGGATGCCGTCATTACGGGATTTTTTAATGTTATCCCTCCGATATCAACGCTTAAATTCGTTTTTTTCTGGGTCATGGTAAGCCATCCCTGCAATTTAACGTCTCGGAATTTCTACAACTTAATGAAAATATAGGACATTTTTTGAGGCTTGAACGCTTGCCTCGAATATGGAATAATGGAATAGTGGAATACTGGAAGGTTGGTTTTTAAAAGGATATTATCCATTTTTAGTTTTATCGTCAACACAAACTCCACCATTAACCCAACATTGCATTATCCCAGAACCCATTATTCCATTATCCCAGCATTTTTACCCAGTGAAACTTTTTTTCTATTTCACCGGGGCCATCATTCCAATTGGGGCGAAGCCCCTAACTTGACAAAAAATCCCGGGCTTCTCAGCATCCACTCGGACGTGATGCAGCAAACCTCGAATTTTTTATAAAATAAATATTGATAGATAGCAAGAGACTGTTTTAACATTCGGCACACGACAATTAACCCCATAAAACAACCCATCTTCTCCGGAAGGGTGGTGTGACTGAGGTGATCGGTATGAAAAAAATTCTGGGTATCATCGGTTCGCCGCGGAAACTCGGCAACAGCGAAATCATGGTCAAAGAAATCAGCAGGCAGGTCTCGGTTCCCCATGAATTGAATCTTTTGCGACTTCAGGATTTCAAAATCCTCCCGTGCAGGGGATGTTACCAGTGTCTTTTCAAAACCGAAGGATGTGTTCTAGACGATGATTTAAATGCCGTATTAAAGGCCCTTGTGGCGGCCGATGCCCTCATCGTATCGGCACCCACCTATTTTCTGGGTCTCAACGCAGCGGTTAAATGCTTTTTGGACCGGGGGCTGTCCTTTTACGCACATATGGAAAAATTATGGAACACACCGGCCGTGGGAGTCGTGACCACGGGCATTCGGGGCAAAGAAGGGTATAGCCTGCTGGGCATTCAAAGTTTTTTAAAGCTGATTTTCGCCGACGACAAAGGTTCCCGGGTGGTCTACGGCGCCCTGCCCGGAGAGGTTTTTATGGATGAAGAGAATACCCGCACAGCCAAAGAACTGGCGTCCGCCCTGTTCGCTCCGGCGGCTGAAAAAAAAGGTCCGTGCTGTCCCCAATGCGGCGGCGACACGTTCCGATTCATGGACCCCGACACCGTCCGCTGCATGCTGTGCAGCAATTCGGGCAAGATGCGCGTGGCAGCCGGTGAGACCTTCTTCGAGATAGGCAAAAGCGACCACGAGTTATTTTCCAGCAAGGAAGCGGCCCTCGCGCACAAACAATGGCTCCTGGGCATGAGATCCCGTTTCATCGAGCAGAAAAAAACCCTCAAAGAGATTACCCGGCAGTATTTAAAAGATGGAATCTGGATCAAGCCCCAACCCTAATTTCGACACCGCGCATCGACTTACAATCGCGATTCAATGGGCCAGATACTCATAAAACCGATACCCAACCGGCACCAAAAGCTGGTGTAGGGCTCATGGGTATACGCCACCGATTTCCCTTTTTTTCAACCTTTCTTCCATCTGCTCGATTGCAAATATGTCATCAGATTGATGTCACTGTTGGTAATCTTGAGCTTCCGACGGATATGTTCCCGGTGGCGGTTGATTGTTCCCATGGATACCCCTCGAATCCGAGCGATTTCTTTGGTCTGCAATCCACTTCGAATCATATTACAGATATTGACTTCCGTGGAGGTTAAAGAAAGATGGTTCTTGGACAAATGGCTGACAAAGGGGGAGGTGATATTCTCCAGGTTGTTTCTTAATATCTCTGCATATTGCCGCTTGGTTTTGGGCAGATGAAACGCCAGCTCATGCAATATGGGCAACAGAACCTTGTCGACGTTCTCCTGAACATCGATATAGATTTCTTTTTTTTCTTCTTCTATTCTTGCCAAAACTCCACGGAGCGCCGCGTTCGATTCCTGCAATGCTTTTCGTTCCAGACGCAGCTGCCGGTTGCTTTCCTGTAATTCCAGTTCGGCAGAAATTCGCATGGCTGCTGAGCCGATTCGTTCCGCCAAGGCATCCAGTAACGCGCGTTCCTCTCTAAGAAATGGTCCCTCGTCCGCCGCGGGGCGCTCTTCAAGATACAGAATGGTGACCTCCCCCACCGGTTCATTATACATGAAAATCTGTGACGATTGGCGCCATTTTGTCAATCTGCACCCCTTACTTTTGTAGGTTTTCCCTTTGAAGATAATTCGAACGCAGGTGATTTCCGGATACTGCCATGAATACGGCAAAAATTTAACAATGTCCCGCAACAGATCTTCAACCGAATCCGAGTGACGTTCGGCCAGCTGCCCGATCCCATACAGGCAGTTCAACTCCTTGATCCGTTCACGCAGGGCAAGCATTATTTTCGGCGGTTCGATGTCGTTGTTAAAGGGGATTCGCCAGAGACGAAACAGTTCCTCCGGTAAGTCTTGGAAATCGATAGCGGCAGTTTGCGTGGATGAAAATTCGTTTTTAATCATGGGTCCTTTGATTTTTTTGCATATCATAAATATGCAATTTATGGGCACTAAATTGGGGCTTTTAGTGCACATGATTTATGGGCATTATGGGGGCATTCTTATTGTATTTATTTTTTTTACCCTGCCCTATATTTAAATTTCTGTCAATTAAAAAAATCCGCAACCAAAGGAGGTTCGTATGCCGCCACAGACACTTGACTCAATCTTGGGCGAACGCCGGAGTCAACCCCAGCAACTCATCGAAGTGTTACAGGACGTACAGGAACATTATGGATATATTTCTGAAGCGTCCATGAAGACCATATCAAACGAACTGGGGGTTCCCCTAATGGACGTATACAGCGTTGCTTCTTTCTACAAGGCCTTTGCACTGAAACCACGGGGCAAGAACGTGATTACCATATGTACGGGTACGGCATGTCACGTCCGCGGCGCAAAATTGATTCTCAACCAGGCGATCGGTCAACTGGGGATCGAGCCCAGTGAAATATCGGATGACGGCCTCTTTACCATTGAACATGTGAACTGCCTGGGCGCTTGCGCACTGGGACCGGTCGTTACGGATAACGGGCACTATCATGACCACATGAGCCCCGGAAAACTGCGCAAACTCATCAAATCGCTTCACAAAGCCGACACGGAGGAAAACTCCAATGACTAAGATCAACACAGTCAAAAAACTGGAGGCCCTGCGTAAAGGGCTTCTCAAAGACCGAAAAAAAATTCAGACAACCCTGGTTATGTGCGGAGGAACAGGGTGTCAGGCATCACGCTGCCGAGACGTTATCGATGCCGTCAAAAACGAATTGGACAGACAGGGCTTGCTAAAGAGTGTCTGCGTCCGTACCACGGGATGCCACGGATTCTGCGAACAGGGTCCCCTGATGGTCATCGAGCCGGACAACATATTCTACTGCCACATCTCACCCGAAGATGCCCATGAAATCGTCACCCAAACCATCCGTGACGGTGAGGTCCTCGAACGTTTACTTTATACCGATCCGGTGACCGGAAAGCGGATTCAGGCCGAATCGGAAATTCCTTTCTACCGCGCCCAGGATCGCCATCTGCTGGCCCAAAACCGTCTGGTCGATCCATGTTCCATAGAGGATTATATCGCCATCGGAGGGTATTCGGCATTTGCGAAAGCCTTGTTTGAAATCCCTCCGGAGTCGATTGTCGAGGAAATTAAGAACTCCGGCTTGAGAGGTCGGGGCGGCGGCGGCTTCCCCACCGGCCGCAAATGGGCGGAGTGCCGGGAAGCATCGAGTGATGAAAAGTATGTCATCTGCAACGCCGATGAAGGTGATCCCGGGGCATACATGGACCGGTGTGTATTGGAGGGCAACCCCCACCTGGTTCTTGAGGGCATGATGATCGGTGCTCTGGCAATTGGTGCCCATCAAGGCTACGTCTATGTCCGCAATGAATACCCTTTGGCGGTCAAGCATACACGGGTAGCCATTCAGCAAGCCAGAGAGATAGGACTTTTGAGCGATAAGGTATTGGGATCGTCGTTCTCGTTCGATATAGACATCGCCCGGGGCGGCGGCGCCTTCGTCTGTGGCGAATCGACGGCGCTGATGTCTTCCCTGGAGGGGAAAGTGGGCGAACCTCGACCCAAGGACGTTCACACGGTGGTCGATGGTCTCTGGCATAAACCGACCACACTCAATAATGTTGAAACATGGGCCAATATCCCTTCTATAATTCTGAAGGGTTCATCCTGGTTTGCTTCTAAAGGATCCAAAGGGAGCAAAGGAACGAAAATCCTCGCACTCACCGGCCACATCAAAAACACGGGGCTTGTGGAAGTGGCCATGGGCACCCCCATCAACACCGTTGTTTTTGATATCGGAGGCGGCGGTGCAAATGGAAATTCCATTAAAGCCCTTCAGACCGGCGGTCCCTCGGGTGGATGTCTTCCGGTAGAAAAATTTGGCCTTCCCGTAGACTTCGATGAACTTGCCAAAGCCGGATCCATGGTTGGATCGGGCGGAATGGTGGTGATGGACGAAGAGACCTGCATGGTAGATGTGGCAAAGTATTTCCTTACGTTTTTGCAGGACGAATCGTGCGGCAAATGTGTGCCATGCCGTTTGGGAATCGATCGAATGCTCGAGATCATCAATGATATTACAGAAGGTAGAGGCAATCCTCATCAGCTCAGCCTTTTGGAAGAATTGGGATCTACTGTGGGGGAAACGGCTTTATGTGGTTTGGGCAAGACGGCTGCGAACCCCGTACTCTCTACGTTGCGGTACTTCCGAGAAGAATACGAGACACACATTACCGAAAAAAAATGCCCTGCCGGTGTCTGTCAGGCTTTGATCACGTACACGGTTGACCCTGAAAAATGCACGTGTTGCGGGATTTGTAAGCGCGCCTGCCCCCACAAGGCAATTACAGGCAAAAAGAAACAGGTCCATGAAATCAATTTGAATCTTTGTCAGAAATGCGGAATCTGCAAGAGTGAATGTGATTTTGACGCAATTCAAGTTAATTAGCGAGGTGTAATATGACTCCGAAAGTAACCCTAAACATTGACGGTGAAAATATCAGCGCGGCAAGAGGATCCAGCGTACTCGATGCTGCTTTAGAACACGGAACCTGCATCCCCCATTTATGCCGCGTTCCCTATATTTCAAGTATCGGTGCCTGCCGCTTGTGCATCGTTGAGCATGTCGTGAATGGTTGGTCAAAAGTTACGACATCCTGTACGCTGCTGGTGCAGGAAGGAATGGTCATTCTGAGCAATACCGATAAAATCATAAAACTGCGTCGCAACATTGCAGAGTTGCTCGTTGCAGAGGCGCCAAACTCCCGTGCTATCCAGGACATTGCCGTACGATGTGGGGTGAAGGAAGTCCGCTATCCTTTCAGGAACAGCGACTGTATTTTGTGCGGCCGCTGTGTCCAATCTTGCTCGGGACGCTTTGGCGTAAAGGCCATCGGTTTTGTCGGTCGCGGGAAGGATCGTCGGGTGGAATCTCCCTTTGGCGTGCGCTCCGAACTCTGCAGGCAATGCGGCTGGTGTACCGACGTTTGCCCGATGAGCATGGTTCCTTGCGACGGACCGATGCGGCATGGGGAAGAACGTCTTTGCGGGAAATGCGAGCCAAAGATGTCATTCGCAGAAAAAACGACGGGTTTTTGTGTATCGTGTGACCTGGGCGAAGGGTTCCAATGCGAGCGAAATTATAAGAACTTTTAGCGGGCAAGGCGTATTCAGGTGATCCGGTTTTTAAGCGGGTCACTGCCTGAGCCGTTAAAAACCGGATGATTTGAATGGGATATTTTTTTCAACGGGCTAAATCGACATAAATTTTCAACCCATTTGAATTTCTAGGAATTGGACATTTTCCCGGCGATCTCCGCAAACGCCCGGGCCACCTGGGAGTCCGCATATTTTTCCTGAAACGAGATACCGTTGTCTCCGCACGCTACAAAATTGGGGTCAAAGGGTATTCTTCCGAGAAACGGAATGCCGGCTGTCCGGGCGGTTTTTTCTCCGCCGCCAGACCCGAACAGGTCGACCATTTTATTGCAGTGGGGGCAGGTAAAGCCGCTCATGTTCTCGATAAGACCATAGATGTCCATCTTTACGGTTCTGCAGAAACTAATGGATTTCCGGACGTCCGCCAGGGAAACTTCCTGGGGTGTGGTGACAATGACGGCTTTGGCATCTTTGATGGTTTGGGCGACGGTCAACGGTTCATCACCGGTTCCCGGAGGAGAATCGATAATCAAAAAATCGAGGTCGCCCCACTCCACTTCTCCAATGAACTGTCGGATGGCGGAATACTTGAGCGGTCCCCGCCATATGATGGCATCATCTTTGCTGGCGATGAGGGACTCTATGGAAACCACCTTTAAATGGTCCGAATACTTCATCGGATTCAGCTTGTGGTTTTTATTCAAATCCAGCATGCCCGTAAGACCCAGCATTCTCGGTACGTCAGGACCGTGCAGGTCGACATCCATAATCCCCACATTGAAACCTTTGTTGGCCAGGGCCAGGGATAGATTGACCGAAGTGCTCGTCTTGCCCACGCCCCCCTTTCCGCTCAGAACGATGAATTTGTTTTTTATTCTTTTTAAGGACCGATCCACAGAAAGGTCCTGTTCCGTCTTTGCCTTTTTGGGATTCTGTGCACCCTCGACACTGTCATGAATTTGTACCATAATCTTTATCTCCTAATCCTTTGATCTAGTTTTGATGAACTCATAAAAAGTCTTTTGTGAGCGATATCTGATCATTTGGGGATCCAGCGTTTCAAGGGGTGATGCGTTAAAAATTTCAAGCTGTCTGAGGCGCTTGCGACGAGTTCTTGAAATTTAGCAGCACCGCTTGAAACGCCCCCAAATGATCACTGAGCGAGCAAAACGGACTTTTTACGAAACCATCAAGTTTTGCACCGATAAAAATCTTCATGGTTGCATCTCGGGCAGTTTTCCGGCCTCCCCGTACCCCAAGGCTCCACCCATCTGTGGTCGCATTTGCGACACCCGAAGGTCCGAATCCCATCGGCCATCTTGTAGTTTCCGCCTTCCACATTGATGGCTTTCCCGTTGATCAAAGCGTCTGCAACCACCTTTCTGGCGCGCTCGATGATCCGGCCGAAGGTGGCCCTTGAAACATGCATTTGACCGCCGGCCGCTTCATGGGACATGCCCAGAAGATCGGCAAGCCGGATGGCCTCCCGTTCATCCACCGTGAGGCGCACCTCGGAAAGATCTCGCATGGGAATGCCCCTGGGTTTGAAATAGTTGATGTCCGGATTAAACGCCACCATTCGACGTTTTTTAGGTCGTGCCATAAGAAACCGCCATGACTGTTTTTTTTATGAGTATATACCCGGAAGAAACCTAAGTATTTTCATGGATATTGTCAAGTTATTTATCTTCCAGCGGATTGACAAAAAGCACCTGAATGTTATCTTTATCAAAGTTTTAATGGGTTGGAATTCCCATGTTATTTTAAGAGGAGATTTTTGATGATTGAATTGAAACGAATAAAAAAGATCGATGATTTTAAAAAATTAATCGAAATCCAGAAAAGCGCCTGGGGTTTTTTAGACCTGGATATCGAACCCCATCACGTGATGACCCGGGTCCAAAAATATGGCGGGTTGGTACAGGGACTCTTCTATAACGGCGAATTGGCCGGTTATACCTATGCCCTCATCGGCAAATGGAACGGAGACTATTTTGTCTATTCCCACCAGGCTGCGGTAAAAAAGGAACACCAGGACAAAGGATTCGGCTTTTTGCTCAAAAAAGCGCAAAGAGACGAAGTTCGAAAAATGGGATATCAGGTGATGCGATGGAATTTCGACCCCCTGGAATCCATGAATGCCTTTTTCAATATCCACCGGCTTGGCATTATCAGCGTTGAATATGAAAGAGATATTTACGGAACCGGAGAGAGCGGTCTCCACAAAGGGCTCCCCACGGACCGTCTCATCGCCACCTGGAAACTCGATTCGGATCGGGTTGTCAAAAAAATGGAACACAAAGGTCCGTCTATCCTGGAAGACATTCCCCGGGAAAATCTGGAAAATTTCACACAGGACACGGCGTATATCGAAATTCCCAAAAATATACGGGCATTGAAAGAGACAGATTTAAACGAAGCCATTGAATGGCGGATGAAAACACGGCATCTTTTTGAATCGGCCTTCCAAAAAGGTTATGTTGTCCAAGATTTCGTATTTTCCGGGGATAAACAGAGAGTTTTTTACAAATTATACCA
>JAHECI010000437.1 GCA_024641825.1 Desulfobacterales bacterium
CCATCATCCACCAGAATAATTTCAAAGGGACGTTCTGTTTTTCGACAGGCCTGCAGGCAACGCCGTATAAGTTCATCAAGGTTTTCTGCTTCGTTGAACACCGGAATTACAACGGACAATGATGCCGGATTGCTCATGATTTCAATATTTCCTTTATGGTATCGACAACGTCGTCGACATCTTCGTGTGTCATTTCCGGGAAAAGCGGCAACGAGCAGATCCGTTCTGAATTCCATTCGGTATTGGGCAGTCCCCCGGGGGGAGCTTTCATGGTTTCCCGGTAATATTTCTGATGATGAACGGCCCGAAAATGAAGGCCGGTGCCGATATTTCTCCGTTTAAGTTCTTCCATGAAATCGTTGCGGCTGAACTTGGATGATTGGACATCCAGCCGAACGATGAATAGATGCCATGAATGCTTGTGCGGATAGGCAGGAATGGCCAGAGGCCGGATTTCATCCATCTCTGCCAGCCGTTCTCGATAATGCAAGGCCAGCTGGGTCCTTCTTGCATTAAAATCTTCAATTTTGGCCAGTTGGCGAATTCCAAGAACCGCCAGGATATCCGGCAAATTATATTTAAACCCCGGTGCCAGCACCTGGGCCTGGGGAGATCTTCCCTGGGTGTTACGGTCATAGGCATCGACACCCAACCCGTGAAATTTCAACCGGCGAATTTGATCCACAAGATCGAGATCGTCGGAACAGAACATGCCGCCTTCACCCGAAGTGATGTTTTTAATGGGATGAAAGGAGAATATGGACGTCCCGTTTTTTCCGATTTTTTGACCCCGATACTCTGTGCCCACGGCATGTGCGGCATCTTCTATGATGTGAATATTCCGGTCTGCGGCAATTTTTCCAACAGGCCCCATATCCACCGGCGCACCGGCAAAATGAACCGGAACGATCAATCGGGTTCTTTCTGAAAGGCGCTCCTGAATTAATTCCGCTGTGGTCATCAAGGTATCCCTGTCAACATCCACAAACACAGGCGTTGCACCGCTCAAAACGATGAGGTTCACCGTGGACACCCAGGTCATGGAGGGGGTGATGACCTCATCACCGGGGCCAATGTCCAGGGCTTTTAAAGCAAGATGCATTCCCGCGGTTGCCGAAGACAGGGCCACCGCCTGGTCACAGCCGGTATATTCGCAGAAGTTATCTTCAAATGCGGCATTCTTGGGGCCGGTGGTAATCCATCCCGAGCGCAGCACCTCGCCGACGGCGGCAATATCCCCTTCATCGATGCTCGGCCGGGAAAACGGCAAAAATTCTGTTCGCATGTATCCTTTCTTTATATGGGAATCAGCGTTTTTTTATTAGAAGCCATCTCAAAATAATCTTTTGGCCCAATCTCTGCGTTGGAGCCTCGTTTTAAGTCCTCGAAATACATGAGTATGTCTGCGGGTTAAAACTCGGCTCCGCCTTTTTATCCCGCTGGGTTTTAGCGGGGGATCTTGAACCAAAATCTTTATTTTGAGACGGCTTATAGCATACCATACAAAAGCGTATTATTTTAATGAAAATCGGTTAAAATGTTTTCATACAGTTTTAAATACTTAATTTCAACCTTCAAGTGTCTTAACCAAGATGATCTTAACGGTTGCGGATCGTTATGCTTCATTGTACGTTGATTTCCATAAAAGTGCCACGGAAATCGAAAATGAAGTTTTTATTAAATAACTCAAATAGAACGATCTTAAGAGGATAGGAGGATTTTCGCCATGACTCAGCGAGCCATGCACATCGAAACCAAATTGATTCATGCCGGTGAACCGGAACCCCGGGTCGGCGGGGCGGTCACCCTGCCGATTTTCCAGTCATCGACCTTTGAATATACCGGTCAGGACACTTACGACGCGTTGAAATATATTCGCATGAACAACACCCCCAACCATATTGCCCTGCACCAGAAGCTTTCGGCACTGGAAAACGCTGAGGCCGGACTGGTCACCGCCAGTGGTATGGCCGCCATCACAACGACGTTTTTGGCGCTCCTGTCCCCTGGAGACCATTTTCTGGCACAGGACTGCTTGTATGGCGGCACCTTCGATTTTATCAACTCGGATTTTCGCCCTTTAGGAGTGACCTTTGATTTCATCGATGGCAACAGCGCTGACACTTGGGAAAAACACTTAAAACCCAACACCCGAGCCATCTATGTGGAAACGATTACCAACCCGCTCATGGGGGTGGCCGATCTTAAAAAGGTGGTGGCGTTCGCCCGAGCCCACGGACTGATCTCCATGATCGACAACACCTTTGCCAGCCCCATCAATTTCCGACCGGCCGAGTGGGAATTCGATCTATCGCTGCACAGCTGCACCAAGTATCTCAACGGCCACTCTGATATTGTGGCCGGTGCAGTGGTTGGGCGGGCAGACTTGATTCGAAAGATTGCGCACAAGCTCATCCACCTGGGCGGTACGCTGGATCCCCACGCCTGTTTCCTTCTTCATCGGGGTCTGAAAACACTGGGGGTACGGATGAAACATCAAAACGCAAGTGCACTGGAGATCGCAAGATTTCTCTCGGCCCATTCTGCCGTGGAGACGGTCAATTATCCGGGATTGGAAACCCATAAAGGATACCCTGTCGCCCGGGAATTGCTCGACGGTTTCAGCGGGATGTTAAGTTTTGAAATCAAGGGGGACGTGGCAACCGCCGATCGGTTTATCGCCAACACCCGCCTCCCTGTCAGCGCACCGAGTCTCG
>JAHECI010000438.1 GCA_024641825.1 Desulfobacterales bacterium
GCCGACGATCCTTTTATGTTTTCAAGCCAGAACGAACAGGACAACCGGTATTACAGCAAGCTTGCCGGCCTCCCCATGCTGGAGCCGTCTTCCGGGCAGGAGGCAAAAGATATGATGCCTTTTGCATTCGATTTGTCCGAAAAACTTCAGCTGCCGGTTATCTGCAGAACCACCACCCGGATCAATCATTCCACCGAAGTCGTGGTACTGGGCGATATACAGGCACCTATAACAAAAGGTGATTTTACAAAAGATCCTTTCAATTATGTGACGGTTCCTGCAGTTTCCAGAAATCTCCATGTCAAACTCCTTGAAAAATTGGAAACGGCGGAAACGATTTCCGAAACATCTCAATACAATTTTATCACCGGAGACGGCCCATGGGGAATTGTCTGCAATGGGGTGAGCTACAACTATGTTTCCGATGCTGTAAAAGATCTGAATATTGCGCACAAAGTCAAAATATTCCGGGTTGGATTTTCACACCCCATGCCCCGGGTTTTGATCAAAGACTTTTTAAAAGGGTGTGAAAAGGTGCTGGTGGTGGAGGAAGGCGAGCCTTTCATGGAAGAGGCCATCAAGGCTTTTGCCCAGGAAGAAGGTTTGACCCTCCCCATACATGGAAAAGAAAAGGACCTTTTTTCACGCCTCTACGAATACAATCCAGCACTGGTCAGACAATGTTTGGCCGCATATTTTGACGTGACATGCAAACCGGCGGCAGGTGTCAATCTCTCTGATGTTCCCGAAATCCCCCAGCGCCCCCCGAGCCTTTGTGCCGGATGCTCCCACAGGGCCACTTTTTATGCGGTTAACAAGGCAACAGAGGGCATGGAAACCATTTGCCCCACGGACATCGGTTGCTATACCCTCGGATTTATGCCGCCGCTTTCCAAGGGAGATTTTTTGATATGTATGGGGTCTTCCGTGGGGACATCCTGCGGTTTTTCAAAGGTAACCGACAAAAAAATCATCTCTTTTATCGGGGACTCCACTTTTTTTCATTCAGGAATACCCGGCTTGATCAACGCCGTCTTTAATAACCACAATTTTACACTGGTCATTCTTGACAATGGCATTACTGCCATGACCGGACATCAGCATCATCCAGGGGTCGACATGAAAGCGCTGGACATGGAAGGATATTCTCATGTGTCCATCGAAGAAATCGTGAGGGCCGTGGGGGTGCCGCATGTTTCCGTCATTCGGCCATACCGGATTAAAAAGAGTATTGAATCCATCAAAGAGGCCTTGAATTTTAAAGGTGTTTCGGTGGTTATCTCAAAGGAGGCCTGTACGCTGTTTGCCAAGGCGCTGAAGAAACCCCGTGGAAGATCTTTTTTTGTCAGTGAAAAATGTAAAAACCACAGAAACTGCATCAATGAGCTGGCATGCCCGGCTTTTTTCATCGAGGGTAACCGGGTTAAAATCGATCCTCTCTTGTGTACAGGCTGTACGGTCTGTGCCCAGATCTGCCCGGAGCATGCTATTTTACCCTTAAAGGACGACGCCTGATTTTCAATGATTATAAATTATTAGAGTTTGATCCGGTTGCCGGCATATTTGACCGGGCCGGCAAACGGAACTGTTTTTTTAAGATTCCACAACGGACGGTAATAAAATGAATCCAACGAGATTAATCATAGTGGCTGTGGGAGGGCAGGGAAATCTTCTGGCCTCCAAGGTTATCGGAGAATCCGCACTTCTTGCGAATGTTCCGGTTCGCATGAGCGAAATACACGGTATGGCCCAGAGGGGCGGTGTGGTTGAAAGCAGCATTGTGTTCGGAACCGCTCAAAGTACCATTATCTCAGACGGCGAGGCTGACGTGCTGGTGGGATTCGAACCTTCGGAAACCCTTCGAGCCTTGAACAAGTGTAATTCCAACACCGTAGTGATAACCAATCTTGCACCGCTTCCGCCGTTTACGGTTGCCGTGGGGAGCGGCATTTATCCTGACCTGGATGTGCTTCAGTCATTGATTCGGGCCAAGACGGCAAACCTTATCGCTTTTGACGCGGAGGCACTTGCCATTGAAGCCGGAAATATTTTGTCGGTGAATATGGTTCTCTTGGGTGCCCTGATACAGACCGGCAAAATTCCATTGTCTTCGGAAACGATAAAAGAAGCGATTAAAACCAAAACAAAAAAAGCCTTTGTCGAAACGAACTTAAAGGCTTTCGAACTCGGTTTTTCTGCGGCAAACCAACTCGGTTAAGGGAATTTTCTCAATAAAAATGAATGCGGTTGGATATTTAGGGTTAGGATCTATATATATTTTGTCGGATCTTTGACACCCGCTTCTCTAAAACCTTTCTTTCTTAAAAAACAGCTGTCACACTCACCGCATGCCAACCCTTGGGGTGAAGGGTCATAGCAGCTGTGGGTCAAAGCATAATCGACCCCCAGTCCCATACCTTTTTGAATGATCTGCGCTTTGGTCAAATGGATAAGCGGCGTCCGGATCCTGGTTTTTGTGATGCCCTCCACTCCCGCCTTTGTGGCAAGATTCGCCATACGTTCAAATGCCTCGATATATTCAGGCCGGCAGTCCGGATAACCGCTGTAGTCGACGGCGTTAACCCCGATGAAAATATCGGCGGATTCGAGAACCTCGGCCCATGCCAGGGCAAAGGAAAGAAATATGGTATTTCTGGCCGGAACGTATGTAACGGGGATTCCCCGGGCCATCTCCTGTTCATCCCTTTCTTTTGG
>JAHECI010000102.1 GCA_024641825.1 Desulfobacterales bacterium
ACGCCGGCAACCGTCCAGCCCACGATGGAAAGAACTTCGTGGAGATTATTGACCGGAAAATGTCCGGACTGAATAAACCGGAAAACCATGGCCGACGTATGGCAGCAGAAACCGGCAACGAGCAGATAAAAACCGGTTTGCTGAAAGACATCCTTCTGCAGGAAAAGATACGCAAAATATCCTATGGTGCTCAGCAGGTAAAATATAATGACAATAAAAGTAAAAATTTCCACGTATGTCATCCTTTGTGAGTTTCCCCTAACGTTCCGTTAACCGTCGGTCCGAAATTTAAAAAAGATACCGTATTATCCCGCTTTCTATACCGTGTCCATCCACCATCGTAAAATGGGCACCGTGCAGTATCAAAGGGCACTTCGAGTCGTATCTTTTCATCCTTAACGTCTTGCGTCGTTATTTACCCTTTGGACCTATGGATGCAACCCCATTAATGATTCGTACACATACCCTTTGCCAAAAATCTCAAAAAGCAAGGAATTAACCGCGGTGAAATTGCGATCTTTTATCATCTCAACGAGCTTTCTTTCGATCAGCTGTTCGAAAAGATGCTTATGGGCCTCGGGTTCGTGATCTTCATTTAAGAGTTTTTTTCGGATTTCACCCATAAGCTTGAGAAAATCGGCATATTCGCTTCCGAATTCCTTTTCAAGATCTTTGCGCAGTTTTTTTGCAAAAGCAGGGCTTTTTCCGGAAGTCGATATGGCGATGGTCAAATCTCCCTGCTTTACAATGGCCGGGAGGATGAAATCACACGCTTCAGGATAGTCGGCAATATTGCACAGTACACCCAGACGCCGGGCCTCGGTGTATATTTGCCGGTTTATTTCCGAGTTGTCTGTGGCACCCATAACAAGGAACTTTCCATGAAGATCTGAAGTCTTAAAGGGTCGTCTTTCAAGTAGTATTTTTCCATTGTCTGAAAGTTCCTGCAGTTTTCGAGTGACTTCCATGCTGACAACAGAGACCATCGCGCCACATTCCAACAGCATCATCACTTTTCGGGTGCCCACAGAACCGCCGCCGACCACCAGACAATTTCGCTTCTGTATATCAAGGGATATTGGATAATATTTCATAATTCAGATTTTTAGGGTCATCAGGTCCTCCGCCAGGCGCAAAGGACCGTCATAGGTTTTACGGCACTGTTTCTCTATGTCCACACGGTCGCATTCAGGATAAAAATGCGTCAAAACCAGATTGCGAACATTTGCCCGGGTTGCAATCTCACCGGCCAGAGACGGGGTCAGGTGCCCTTTGGCCTTCAATTCATCGGGGAGTGCCGATTCACAAATTAGAAGATCCGCGGCATTGGAAAGTGTGACCAGGTTGTCGGAAAAATCTGTATCACCCGAATAGACCACTGATTTTCCGCCGGAACCGGTTATTTTGAATGCGATGCTTTCGTCGTTGTGATCAACGGGGAGTGATTCCACCTGAAAATCACCGAACCTTTCTATGTCACGGGCGGTATTGTCGAGTTCGACGATGTTTAAAAAGCCCGGAGCAAGTTCCATCCACGAACCGTAAACATTTTTCAGGTTGTCATAGAATTCGGCAAATCCCCTCCCCGCCACCAACGTCAGTGGAATTTTACGTCGGTTTCCGTCCGGGTATTTGTTGGAAAACAGAAACGGAACCAGTTCACCGGTATGGTCGGGATGGAAATGGCTGTAAAAAATATAGGAAACATCGAAAATTTCAAAACCGGCTTCGAGAAGCCTTCGCATGGTGCCGGCTCCCGAGTCGAACAGCAGCAGGTTCTCATTTATTTTCATCAGCATCGAGCAGGAACTTCGCCGGAGTGAAGGGACACAGGTTCCTGACCCGAGAATGGTTACCGTCATTTCAACCGGATCAACGGTCATTTTTTCCCCGCCCTCTTTTCAATTTTCTGGATCACCCACCGTAACAGTTTTTTATTGTCCGTAGGGTCCACAACCTCTTTAAGGTCTGCAAGGGGAATTTCAGCACGCGCCATGCTTTTATGGCCACCGGCGGAACCGACGGCACCAAAACTTTGGTAGGCGACCGTTCCCGCATCCTTGCGAAGCCCGTCGTTTCTCAAAATCACGATCAGCTTCTTATTCCATACACCCGAAACAATGCTCCAGTCCACCGTACTGACTTTCATAAAAAAATCCGCAACGAGCACACAGACATCCGGATTTACCACCCCACCGAGATGGGCAAACATACGTCCTTTTCGAACACGCCGATTGGCAATGGCGATTTCGAAATATTTTAAAAAATCGGGCCTCAACTCCGATCGTTCGATCTTGTTGACCAGGTGGAGGTTGGCATGACGGTAAAGAAACTGAAATGCCCGGACATCTTCCATCAAGGTCTGGCGTACAAAATTGTTGGTATCCGTCTTAATGGCATAAAACAGACCGGTGGCAAGTTTGGCGGAAGGTTTAATGTTCGCCGCCCTTAAATATTCGGTCATGATACTGGCCGTAGCGCCGTATTTAATTCGGATATCCACAAACGGCGCCTGAACCCCCGTATCCGGATGATGATCCACAATGACATTCAGAGGGAAACTCTTAAATGTTTCATGATGGTCCGGCTGAGAGTCCACAAGGACAAACCGGGTGAAGCGATCTTGGACAATATCTTTAATTGGGACAATATCGACGCCCAAGAGCCGGATCATGGCAATATTGTCCGGACGTTTAATGATGTTGATGTTGGAGATGGTTACACTGGACACTTTGCGCCAGAGCAGTCTTTTAACCGCCATTGCGCTGGCAATGGCATCCGGATCGGCATTGATAACAATGAGAACATTGTCATCGCCCACAAACTGGTCATAAAAGCGGCGCAATTTCTGTGTATTCGATATTGCCATATGTCGATTCCCCCATAGGATGCTAAAGCGATTAGAATATATTACAAAATAAGTTTATGCAATAATACATTTTTCTTTTTGAAAACAGAAAAAGACCACAATAATTTTCACATATCTCCTTGACAGTATAGAATAATATCTGCTATCAGACTAACGATCTTAATTGAGCACAACCTGTTCATCCGGAAATAAACCAACAAATCAAGCAGTTATGATGGGACAGGATGCGCTGTAACGATGCCTTTTAATTACAAGAAAAATCGGCCGTGGATTGAAAACCTTTCCATAATTACACAACTCGGCCTGACCATGGTCGGTTGTATTTTTTTTTGTTTTTTCATCGGCCGGTACATCGACAAATTATTAGGAACCAAAGGAATATTCGTCGCCATTTTTACGGTTTTGGGAGTTATCGGCGGAGGTATCGTCGTTTATCGCCAAATCCTCGAAGTTACCGAAATAAAGGAAAAGGATGACAATTCCGACAATGGACTCTCTTAGGGAAACACAAAAGAAATATTGTTCCAGAGCCATTATCGGATCCATCTTTGCAGGCCTTTTCTTTATTATGGCCGGCCAGAAACCTGTGGGTAAAGGTCTGATTCTCGGCACAATTTTCAGTATTGTCAATTTTATAATAATCGGCGAAATGATTCCTTTGCGAATCGGCAAATCTAAAAATAAAACCTTCTTTTTTTCCTTCATTTCCATTTGTTCGAGATATATCCTTCTGGCGGTACCGTTGATCATCGCCATTAAATTCGATCAATACAACATCATTGCTGTGATTTTCGGAATTTTTATGGTCCAACTGTTGATTCTTGCGGACCATTTTTTAAGTTTAATAACCTCTATTCGGAGAAAACAGGCATAGGCGTAATATGGAAGACCTCGGGAAAATACACCAACTTATCATTCCGTTCTTTGGGCATGATATAACGTTGAACGTTGAAGTCATCGTGATGACCTGGATCGTCTTTTTTGCCCTCCTTTGCTTTGGATTTTTTGCAACCAAAAAAAAGAGTCGGCTTCCCGGACCGGTGCAGGTCGTCGGAGAACTTTTTATTGAACATCTCTATGCCCTCACCGAAGATGCCCTGGGAAAAGAGCGTTCCAAGACTTACGCACCGCTGATATGTGCCCTGTTCATGTTTCTGCTGCTTTCCAACTGGCTGGGCATCATTCCCCACCTTGAAGAACCGACCAAGGACCTTAACACGCCCCTGAGTCTTGGAATCATGGGATTCGTTATTGCACATTATGCAGGGATTAAGGCAAAGGGATTGAAAACGTATCTGAAAGATTACTGCGAACCGATGTTCATCATGGCGCCGCTGAATATCATCGGAGAGCTTGCCAAGGTAATTTCCATTTCTTTTCGTCTTTTTGGCAACATTATGGGGGGCGCGATTATCATACTGGTGGTTTCCTATCTGACTTACAATATCATTACACCACCTTTTTTGAATGCTTTTTTCGGAATGTTTGTTGGAACAATTCAGGCGTTTGTATTTACCATGCTAACGGTGGTATATATTGCGGTTCAGGTAAATTAATTTATGGCATACGACATTCAAACTTGGATTAAGGTAGCTGCTTTCACTGGAGGCGGTATGGCCATGGGATTCGGGGCTATCGGAGCAGCTATTGGTGAAGGATTCACAGCAGCAAGTGCAAACGAGGCCATCAGCCGCAACCCCAAATTATCCGGGGATATTTTTAAATCCATGCTGGTAGGGCAGGCCATTGCCGAGTCAGCTTCAATTTTTGCCCTGGTCATTGCCATGATGCTGCTGTTTACCAAATTCCCGACCCATACCCTGACGCCCTATGTACTGATATCGGCAGGCTTGTGCATGGGATTCGGAGCCATCGGATCCGGTGTGGGATCAGGGTTTCCTGCCGGAGCAGCCTGTAAGGGCATGGCCCGACAGCCGGGAGTCACCGGACGTTTAACCACAAATATGCTCATCGGCTCGGCGGTATGTCAAACGCCGGCCATCTTTGCACTGGTGGTGTCCTTTATTCTGTTATTTACCGATTTTTCCATGCATCCGGTATCCCCCACTTGGGCCGCTATTTTGGGTGCCGGAATTTCGTCGGGTTTAGGGGCCATCGGCTCCGGTCTGGGGGGCGGTCTTGTGGCAGAAGCCAGTTGTGATGGCGTTGCCAGACAGCCCTTAACCGCGACACCGGTGACAAATGTCATGCTCCTGGGTCAGGCGGTTACCCAGACAACGGCCATCTATGCACTTTTGGTCAGCTTTATTCTGATGTTCAAATCATTCCCGAAAACCGATTTGCTTGCACCGCCCATGGCGCTGCTTTCAGCCGGTCTGTGTATGGGCATCGGCGCCATCGGACCTGCAATCGGAGAAGGTTTTGCCGGCCGCAGTGCCGTGGCATGGATCGCACGGAATCAAGAACATATTGCAGCTCTAACAAGAGTGATGCTGGTGGGCCAGGCGGTTGCCGAATCCACAGGGATATATTCCCTGGTCATCGCCCTGGTCTTGATCTTTGTCGTTTAACTGAGATTGATCTCAAATTAAAAATAATACCCAAAAAACGCATTTAGGAGGAACAAAATGGCTATAGAAGGTGCAGATATTGTAAAAGCAGCTGCATTTCTCGGTGCAGGAATTTCAATGGGGCTTGGCGCCATCGGACCGGGCGTCGGCGAAGGAATGGCTGCAGCAAAGGCGTGTGAGGCAATTGGAAAAAATCCCAAAGAAGCGGGGCTGCTGACCCGAACCATGCTGGTGGGCCAGGCGGTATCCGAGTCCACCGGAATTTATTCACTGGTTATTGCACTACTGCTTTTATTCGTTGTTTGATTCCTAATACTTATATTTTTCAAGAAAACAGCTTATGCAAATTATCAGCAACATTGCCCTAATCAGCATCAATGAGACCTTACTTGTTCAACTGCTCTCTTTTCTGATCTTTCTGTTTATCATTAACCGCATCATGTTTCGCCCCTTACAAAACGTCCGAAGTGAACGGGTGAATTACATGGACCAGATAAAGATAGATACCCAGGATGCGGCAAAAGAGCTTGAAACCCTTACCGGCCAACTGAAGGCGAAGGAATCGACCGTGAGAAATCAAGCCAAGAAATTAAAACAGGAGGTCGAAGAATCCGGGAGCATGCAGGCCGATGAGATCATGGCTTCTGCCAGAGAACAAATTGAAACCCTAAAAGAAACAGCTCAAGGGGAAGTTGAGGCGCAGATTTCCGAAGCGCGAAAACATCTCCAAAAAGAATCTGAAACCCTGGCCGTAAATATCATGGAAAAGCTGTTGGAACGGAGGCTGGCTTCATGAAATACATGAAAAAAATCCTCGGGGTATTCTGTTGTTCCATGGCCGTGGTTTTGAGTCTGCATCTTTTGGGTCATGAGGCCTTTGCGGCGGAAAATTCGAGCAGCTGGCGGCCGATGTATGATCTGATTATGCGGTACATCAATTTCGGAATTATCGTCTTTGTGATCATTAAATACGGTAAAACGCCGATAATGAACTTCCTTCGAGGCCAAAAAGAAAAGCTGGCCATAGAAATCAAACGACTCGAAGATGAAAAAGAAAATGTCGCTTCACAGGTAAAAGCGATGGTCAAAACCATCGATGAAAGCGAAGAGCGCTTTGAAGAACTCAAAGAACGAATCGTTGACCAGGGGGAGAAAAAGAAAACGGAGATTATTCAAGCTGCTCAAGCGCATAGCGAATTGATGATCGTGGATGCAAAGCGAAGGATCGAATCCCATTTTCTACAGGCTAAACATGATTTCAGAGCGGAACTGATTGACGCAGCCGTCGATTTGGCATTGGAAAGGTTCCCCAAAGAGATGACCCCTGAAGACGATGAAAAATTCACCCGTGAGTTTCTGACCAGTTCTGCAACAAAATAATATAACATTCAACGTCATTAAAACGCCCGGTTCTCAATGCGCCGGGCTTTTTTTTTGGAAAAAGGCCGGCCATGGAAAAGACGGAAACCCTGAAATTGTTTTTTCGTTGACCCGGGGAAAGGGAAAAAGAAAGGGCAGAACCATAATGGCTCTGCCCTTTCAACCCAAGGAGGAATTAAGATGTTTTATGTTCTTGCCGCTATTTGTAAATGCAAAAAACGTGCAAGGTTAACCATTTTTTTATAAAATTTTAATTCCTTTAAATATCAACAGTTTAGATTGGTATGATTAATTTTACATCCCAAGCAGTTGACAATATTTGACCCAAATAGTGCCATTCTTTGACAGATTTTACACGGACGGGCCGTCAAAATCGATCCGAACCTGTCATTTTATCGCCTCTGGCGTGATTCAGCACATCGACCCCAGCCCGTTTCAAAAGGGCCACTCCAGCCCTTGTCTCAAGACGCCACGTACGTGTTCAGGGGGTGCGCTTCTTCGTGTAACGATATTGGCGGAGTGGCTTCGTTATTTCAACGACTTAGCTGTGGGGGAGACCGCGGCTCCCGCATGCTTTTTGCGGGAGAACGCGGAGGGGGCAGGAATGCCCCCGCTGCTAAGTCATTGAAATAACCAGACACGTAGACGTGAAAGTGAAGCGGGGGAGCGCACCCCCTGAACACGTACGACGCCACAACCTATCAGAGCGGCCTGAAGACCACGTTCCCTTCCTGGACATCGGCCATGAACTTTGCCCCTTCCGGAATTCTGCCCTGGAGGATTTCCATGGACAGGGGATTTTCGATATATTTCTGGATGGCGCGTTTTAACGGGCGTGCGCCGTATATGGGATCAAATCCTTTTTCGGCGAGAAATGCCCGAACATCCTCGGAAAGAACGAGCTCCATGTCCATTTCAGCAAGCCTTGCCCCCAGTTTTTGAATCTGGATATCCACGATTTCCCCGATCTGTTCCTGACTGAGATTGTGAAAAATGATGGTCTCATCGATCCGGTTTAGAAATTCAGGTTTAAAATTTTCACGAAGGGCTTCGGTCACCCGATTTTCCATTTCTTCGCGACGCGCTGTCCCCAGCTCCTGAATCCACCGGCTGCCCACGTTTGACGTCATGATGATAATGGTATTTTTAAAATCCACCGTCCGTCCATGGCCGTCGGTCATGCGGCCGTCATCCAAAATTTGAAGCAGTACGTTGAACACCTCGGGGTGCGCCTTTTCGATTTCGTCAAAGAGGACCACGGAATACGGCCGCCGCCGAACGGCCTCGGTAAGGTATCCCCCTTCTTCGTAACCCACATAGCCGGGGGGTGCGCCGATCAATCTTGAAACAGAGTGCTTCTCCATATATTCCGTCATGTCGATCCGGACCATGGCCTGGTCACTGTCAAAAATAAATTCCGCCAGGGCTTTTGCCAGTTCCGTCTTGCCGACACCGGTGGGTCCCATGAATATAAACGATCCGATGGGCCGGTTTGGATCCTGCAATCCTGAGCGGGCCCGGCGAACGGCATTGGACACCGCGGATATGGCTTCATTCTGACCGATCACGCGACGTCCGAGGCGATCCTCCATATGGACCAGTTTTTCCCTTTCCCCTTCGAGCATTCGGGTCACGGGGATACCCGTCCATTTGGATACGACGTCTGCGATGTCTTCAGCATCCACCTCTTCTTTGAGCATTTTGCGGTTTTGCTGCAAGTGGGCGAGTTTCTCGTTGGCCGCTGTCAAACGGTTCTTGAGTTCTGCGGCTTTTCCGTATCGGATCTCCGCAACCTTTGCCAGATCTCCGTCTCTCTCGGCCTGCTGTTCTTCGATGCCGAGCTGCTCCTGCTGTTCTTTGATGGTTCTGATGGTCTGGATGAAATCTTTTTCATTCTGCCAGTGGGCTTTCATTTCATGGATTTCATCGTTCATGTTGCCGATCTCCGCCTCCAGTTTCGAAAGGCGCTCTTTGGATGCAGCGTCAGATTCTTTCTTCAATGCTTCCCGTTCGATTTCAGCCTGGGTGATCTTCCGCTGAACTTCGTCGATCTCCACCGGCATGCTGTCGATTTCGATTCGGAGCTTCGACGCACATTCATCGATGAGGTCGATGGCCTTGTCCGGAAGAAAACGATCGGAAATATATCGGTGGGAAAGGGTGGCTGCAGCAACGATGGCCGAATCCTTGATCCGTACACCGTGATGGACTTCGTACTTCTCCTTGAGACCCCGAAGAATCGAAATGGTGTCTTCCACCGTCGGTTCGAGCACCATCACCGGCTGAAAACGTCTTTCCAGTGCTGCGTCCTTTTCGATGTATTTTCGGTATTCGTTCAATGTGGTGGCGCCCACACACCGAAGGGTGCCCCTTGCAAGGGCCGGTTTCAGCATATTCGACGCATCCATGGCCCCTTCGGTGGCTCCTGCCCCCACCAGGGTGTGCAGCTCATCGATGAAAAGGATGACCTCTCCTTCTGCTTTTTCAACCTCTTTGAGAACGGCTTTTAAACGATCTTCAAATTCTCCCCGATACTTGGCCCCGGCAATGAGTGCCCCCATATCCAGAGAAACCAGGCGCCGGTTCTTAAGGGTTTCCGAAACGTCACCCGCCACGATACGCTGTGCCAAGCCCTCCACAATAGCCGTTTTTCCCACACCGGGTTCGCCGATGAGTACCGGGTTGTTTTTGGTGCGCCGGGAAAGCACCTGGACAATTCGACGGATCTCATCGTCACGGCCGATAATCGGGTCGAGTTTACCCAAGCGGGCCAGGTCGGTGAGATTGCGGCTGAACCTGTCCAGGGCCTGATATTTTTCTTCAGGGTTCGGATCGGTGATGCGCTGGCTGCCCCGAATATCCAAAAGAACCTTTAAAATCGATTCCTTTGAAATGCCGTTTTCTTTGAGAATCCTGGCGGCGTCCCCTTCCTTCTCTTCGGATATGGCCAGAAAGATGTGTTCGATGCTCACATACTGGTCTTTCATTTTGGCGGCCTCTGCAAATGCCGCATCAAGAATTCCCTTGGTCCTGGGAGATATGTAAGCATCCCCCACAGCACCCCCGCTGACCTTCGGAATTCGGACGATGGCCCCGGTGAGCTCACGGGAAACGTCGTCTCCGGAAACACCGAGTTTATTGAGCATGGACCGTGCAATTCCCTGTTGCTCATCCAGCATGGCCGAGAGCAGG
>JAHECI010000439.1 GCA_024641825.1 Desulfobacterales bacterium
GACATCTGTTACCGGCTGTTTTATAATGGATTACGGCTTAAGAATCTTTGGTTTTCGGCATTGCAATATCATCTCGATCACAAGGTAACCAAAGGAAGACGGGAAGATAGACTCGATTCTGAATTGCGAATTGTTCGTAGGGAAAAACGTATCAAGGCTTTAAAAGGGTTTTCGCACCTTTCATCGGAGGGGGAGATCCTATCGGCCGCTGACAAATATTGATGACAAAAACATTTGGAATTCGGAGTTGTAATTCAGATACTTTCATATGAATCGGATTCCATCTGTCAAATTATAGCTGAGGGTTCCCGGCGTAAGTCCGTGGGGACCTACGTTCCCAAACCAGAAATTCATAGGGTGGGGCCGTGAAGATTCCGAGTTGGCAGTCCGGCGATATAAATGCGGGATCAAAGGGAGGAAACTCCCTTTCATGGCGGGTTGCCACCACCTCTGGCACAAAGCGCATGAACGGAAACGACTCGCGATGAATGACGTGTTGTTGAGAAAGGCAATTGAATCCAATGAATACTACTGTGCCGACGGCCTTGGGCAAAAATAAGAAAATTACGGCCGAGAACCTGTTGTTCTATGTTTTTGTGATTGCTTTTTTTGGAGCGCCCTTGGGCACAGCTCCAGCGACGATTTGCGGCATAACGGCCGCCATCATATGGGCTGTTTCCGGTTTGGGCATCCGTTCAAGGCATATTTATTTTACGAAAAGCTGGTGCTGGCCGGTATTACTTCTCATGGTACTGCCCTGGATCGGTCTTTTATACTCATCGGACCTGCATGGTTTTGGAATGGACTATGCCGGGAAAACTCACTACTGGATTTACGGGTTGGCCATCGCCGCCATTGCACCGAATGTCAGGACCGAACGGTTTGTTCAGGCATTTCTTTTGGGGCTGGCAGTTAATGCTTCTGTAGGCGTGATGCAGTTAATGGGGCTTTATCCGCCAATTAACGGCTGGTATTGCGGATTGGGCAGAGGATACAGTACGTTATCCGCCTACCTGGTTGTGGGAATCCTGATGGCGTCATTTTACTTTAGGAACGCCGAAGAAAAAAGAATGCGCTTTTTCTTTATATTTTTGATGCTGCTTTACTTTTTCCATTTAATTATTCTACAGGGCAGAACCGGTTATTTAACGTTTGTCCTGTTAACGCCATTGATGGTCTATACCCTTTTTAAGAAGATCAACATTTTTAAAATCTCATTGGTTTGTGTTCTCCTTGTTGCCATGATGCTGCTTTCTCCGATTGTCAGGAACCGCATCTCCCTTTCAATAGACCAGTTGAAATACCATACAAGTGTCGATCAAAAATCTGCCTGGGGTAAGGCGTACACCACTAACCAGGACAGATTTTACATGTGGTACGGAGCGGTCCGTATTTTTAAAGACCACCCGTTTTTGGGCGTTGGAACCGGTGGCTATTCAACCGTTCTTAAGAAGATGGGCTCACCGGATGATCCGATCATCGCCCACCCGCACAACGATTTTCTCTACATGGCGGTGAGTTATGGCCTGATCGGGGTCGCTGCTTTTTTTTGGCTTTTTGGGGAGATTATAAAAAATGCCTTTACACAGCGACATAATTTTCTGGGGTTTTTTGTGTTGTCCTCAACACTCGTTATCCTGGTCAGCGGTTTGTTCAATGCTCAAATTCTGGACGCCGGTATGGCCTTTTTTCTGGCGGTTATCGTTGGACTCCAGCAAGGGTTCCCGCAATTTAATAAATCCTGAAAATTAGGTAAATTCGGGGCGTACACTTGACAAGAATGGCGTGGCAAGCCAATCTCTTTTAACCTCAAAATACGGTCTGCTTGGAATAAAAATGGATATGAAAACAAGCATGACGTACATTGACTCGGTCATAACGAGTATTTTCCTAAGATCACGGTGTGTTGTTGCCCATGGTCGAAGATGAAGGTGTCGGTGGATATGCCGCTTTCAGTTGCCATCATTGCCCAAGATGAAGAGGATCGAATTTCAGATTGCCTGAAAAGTGTATCCTTTGCCGATGAAGTTTTGGTTGTAGATTCGGGCAGCCAGGACCAGACGGTTTCCATCGCAGAGTTTTACGGGTGTAGGGTCATTTCCAAAAAATGGATGGGGTATGCGCAGCAGAAACAATATGCTGTTGACAGCTGTTGCAATGATTGGGTGTTGATACTGGATGCGGATGAGCAATTGCCAAAAGAGACTGCCGAGCAGGTTGAACAAATTATAGAGACGTCTCAACAGGGGATTTCAGCTTACAGTTTTTTAAGGAAAAATTTCTTTCACAATCGCTGGGTCCGTTACTGCGGATGGTGGCCGGACCGGGTCGTGAGGATGGTAGATCGCAGACAGGGTCATTTCAGCGACAATCTTGTACACGAAAGATGGATTTCCAATGGACCTGTCAAAGAACTCCATCTAAACATCGAGCACCGGAGTTTCCGAAATTATTCGGATTTGGTTCACAAAATGCAAACCTACTCTAGTTTGTCTGCCCAGGAAATGCTAAATAGGGGCAAACGTGTTCGGTGGTGGTCGCCATTTTCCCACGGTCTTTGGATGTTTATTCGAACATATATCTTGGAAATGGGAATGATGGCGGGATTTGACGGATTCATGATATCTTTATTCAATGCCGGAGGTTCCTTCATGAAGTACGCCAAGCTTCGAGAGTCCTTGATGCATGG
>JAHECI010000103.1 GCA_024641825.1 Desulfobacterales bacterium
GCGGCAAGACACGAAAGAATGAGATTCAGCAGGATAAAGGGATACGGATCAAATGTTTTGAATGCCAAAATAAGGGAATTAACGGATATCCAGAGTACCAGAATGCAAAAAAATATGATAATGAATTTCCAACTCCCCCCGAAGCTGGCAATCTTGTCAGACAGGCGTTGACCAAAGGTCAACGTCGAATCGTACTCCTGATCAACATGCTGGGAAAGAATCTCGTGACTGGCCAGGCTATCAACCACCTCTTTCTCCAAATCGGACAATTCTCCCCTTTCGGTTTGGATAAGTGACCGGACATAATCGTATCGAAACCGATTCAGATCATCTGCACAGATGAATCCCTCGGCAGACCATTCGGGGTAATCCTGTCTGATTACATTAACGACAACAGGTCTGACCGAACTTGCCGCAATGAGATCTGTCCGAGCGGCATCTTTGCCGCAGACCTGGCAGGACCGACGTTCTGATGGGGCCTTGATCTTCATGTAATCCTCTCAGCCAACTTAAAAATATATGGTAATTAAGACAATTATCACAGGTTTTTCGATTCAACAATACGCAATATGGATATTTTAGGCAAAAGTTAAATCATCGATAACAGGCGCAATACCCATTCAACAACGGTGATGTTCCTTATCACAGGCAATTGGAGAACCCTCGATCCGGTGCCGCTGTTTGAACTCTCTTGACATTGACAACATACTCATTACTATATACTGTAAAAAATATCGGTTTCAGGATTGCTGGAACCGATTTCCTTTAAGGGTCTTAAGCGCTGTTTACCATCACTTTAAACTCCCTAAGCCTATGAAAAAACGTATTATCTTTACCATCGTCGGTTTGTTAGTGTTGATCGGTGTTCTTGGCGGAATCAAAAGCCTTCAGATACTCCGAATGTCCGCCCAAGGGAAACAGTTTGTGCCTCCGCCCGAAACGGTTACTGCTTTTGAGGTGCACCCGGACTCATGGGAGTCCCTGCTGACTTCCGTGGGATCCCTCGAGGCGGTTCAGGGGGTAATGGTGACCGCCGAGCTGAAAGGAAAAGTGGAAGACATCGGCTTTAAGCCGGGTGCAATGGTGCGAGCCGGTGACCTTCTGGTACAGCAGGATATCTCTTCGGAGACGGCTCAACTCAGGGCCTCGGAGGCTTCTGCAGCGCTCGCAAAGATCACGCTCGAACGAATACGCAAACTCCTGACAGAAAAGACTGTTTCACAATCCCAATACGACAACGCCGATGCGCAGTACAAGCAGGCCGAGGCTCAGTTAGATACTATCCGTTCAGCCATTTCAAAAAAAACCATTCGGGCGCCCTTTGCCGGCCGTCTCGGTATCCGCTTGATCAACCTCGGTCAGATCCTTAATGAGGGCGATGCCATCGTTTCGCTTCAGTCTTTAGATCCGATTTTTGTAAATTTTTCCCTGCCGCAGCAACAGCTCGCACAGATCCAACCGGGTCTCACCGTGCGGGTGACAACCGATGTCCTTCCCGGCCGGGTGATTGAAGGCAAAATTACGGCGATCAATCCGGCCGTAGATGCCGCTACACGAAACATCCGAGTTCAGGCAACAGCGGCGAATCCCCAGGAGCGTCTTCGTCCCGGCATGTTCGTCAACGTTGCGGTGGTGCTGCCGACTAAGGAAAAAGTGCTCCCCATTCCGGCAACGGCCGTACTTTACGCCCCTTACAGCGATTCGGTGTTTGTCGTAGAGGAGAAAAAAAGTGAAAAAAACAGCCGGCCGGGTAAGATCGTACGCCAGCAGTTTTTGCGACTCGGAGAAAAGCGCGGCGATTTCATTGCCGTCTCATCCGGATTGAAAGAAGGCGAAACCATCGTAAGCACCGGTGTTTTCAAACTGCGCAACGGCCAGGCCGTTGTTGTGGACAATACCCTGGCCCCTGAATTCAAAATCATGCCTGAAACGAAAGACAATTGATCCGGAGTCATAGTATCAAACTCCAATTGAGCGAACGCTGTCGGAGTAAATCCAAACCATGAAATTTACCGACCTTTTCATCCGCCGTCCCGTCCTCGCAATGGTGGTCAACCTCGTGATCATTATTGCCGGGTTACAGGCGATCCGTTCGCTCAACGTTCGGCAGTACCCCCGCAGCGAAAACTCGGCGGTGACCGTTACCACCGTCTATGTCGGTGCCAGCGCAGATCTGGTGGCCGGATTCATCACGACAAAGCTGGAGCGTGCCATTGCGGCGGCCGACGGCATCGATTACATCCAGTCGCAGAGCAGTCTGGGGATTTCGACCATCACCGCGCGTCTGAAGCTCAACTATGACCCTATCAAAGCGCTCTCGGAAATCAGTTCCAAAGTAGACCAGGTCCGAAATGACCTGCCGCCGGAAGCCGAAGTGCCCGTCATCAACGTCGAGTCGGCCGACACCCAGTTCGCATCGGCCTATCTCAGTTTCACGTCCGATGTTTTAAAACAGAATGAAATCACCGATTATCTCGTCCGCGTCGTCCAACCGAGGCTTTCAGCCGTCGAAGGCGTGCAGCGCGCCGATATCCTCGGCGCCCGCACCTTTGCCATGCGCATCTGGCTCAAACCCGAGCGTATGGCCGCGTTCAACATCAGTCCGGTGCAAGTGCGCCAGGCCCTGGCTGCCAACAACTATCTCGCCGCCGTAGGCCGCACCAAAGGTTCCCTCGTCCAGATCAACCTGATCGCGAACACCGATCTCCGCTCCGTACAGGAGTTCAAGCGTCTCGTCATCCGCGAGCAAGACGGCGCCACGGTGCGATTGGAGGACATCGGCGATGTCGTGCTGGGTGCGGAGGATTATGATGCAGAGGTGCACTTTTCCGGACAAACCGCCGTATTCATGGGCATCTGGCCGCTGCCCAACGCCAATTCGCTGGACGTGATCCGCCGTGTGCGCATCGGGATGGCGGGCGTCCAGAAAGATCTGCCCAGCGGCATGACGGCGCGCGTCGCCTACGATGCCACCACCTATATCGAGAATGCCATTCACGAAGTGCTCAAAACCCTAAGCGAAACCCTTCTTATCGTCATGATCATCATCTTTTTGTTTCTCGGCTCGCTTCGATCGGCGTTCATTCCAGTGGTGGCCATTCCCCTGTCCCTCATCGGGGCGGTGTTCCTGATACAGGTGTTCGGCTTTACCATCAACCTGCTCACACTGCTGGCCATTGTGCTGTCCGTGGGGCTTGTGGTGGATGATGCCATCGTGGTGGTGGAAAACGTCGAGCGGCACCTGAGCGAAGGTCGCTCCCCGCTCGATGCCGCCTTGTTCGGCGCACGCGAACTCGTCGGTCCCATCATCGCCATGACGGTGACACTGGCGGCCGTCTATGCCCCCATCGGTTTACAGGGCGGCCTTACGGGCGCTCTCTTTCGCGAGTTCGCTATCACACTGTCGGGCGCGGTCATCATTTCCGGAATCGTCGCCCTCACACTGTCTCCCATGATGTCGTCCAAGATGTTGAAACCGGGGATGGCGGAACGCGGGTTTTCAGGAAAAATTGCCCGTGATTTCAAACGGTTTCGCGAATTCTACGGCCGCCGGCTCGATGCCACCCTCAACTCCCGTCCGGCCGTGTATATGGTGTGGATCATTGTGAGCCTGTTGACCATACCCATGTTCACCATGTCCCCCAAGGAACTGGCGCCCACCGAGGACCAGGGCGTCATTTTCGGCATCATCGATGCGGCGGCAGATTCCACCCTCGACCAGAACAGCCGGTATGCCGCGGCGGTCAACCGAGTCTTTCTCGGCGAGCCGGAGTCCGACTTCACCTTCCAGGTTACGTATCCGACCTCCGGTTTCGGTGGCATGGTTCTGAAACCGTGGGACGAGCGCAAGCGCACCGTCTTTCAGGTGCTGCCTGATGTCCAGAAAAAGCTGCATGCCATTCCGGGGGTACGGGTGCTGCCGGTGACGCCTCCAGCCCTCCCGGGCGGAGGTCGGTTCCCGGTGGAATTCATTCTCGCATCGACGTCCGAGCCGGACCAGATCCTTGATTTTGCACGGCAAATCCAGCTCAAAGCGATAAAGAGCGGTCTGTTCGCTTTCCCGCCAATCATCGACATCAAGATCGATCAGCCCCAGTCGGAAATCGTCATCGATCGCGATCTGGTGGCTGATTTGGGTCTCAACCTCCAGCAGGTCGGTGCCGACCTGGCGTCCATGGTTGGCGGCAATTATGTCAACCGCTTCAGCATCGCCGGACGCAGCTACAAGGTCATCCCGCAGATCAAGCGCATGGATCGTCTCAACCCGCATCAGCTTGAAAACATTTACATTACCGGACCGAACGGACAGCTCGTTCCGCTCAGCACGGTCGCCACGATCCGCAACACCACCGTGCCACGCTCGCTGAACCGCTTCCAGCAACTCAACGCCGTTACGATCAGCGGCGTGAGCGTCCGTCCCCTTGACCAGGCGCTGCGCTATCTGGAGGGCGAAGCCGCCAAAATCCTGCCCAAGGGATATACAATTGATTATACGGGAGAGTCGCGCCAACTCCGCACCGAAGGGAATAAGTTTCTTCCGGCATTCGGGCTTGCCGTTGTTCTCATTTTCCTTGTGCTTGCGGCCCAGTTCAACAGTTTCCGCGATCCTTTCGTCATTCTCGCCGGTTCGGTGCCGCTGGCAATGTTCGGTGCACTCATTTTCACTTTTCTGAAGATACCCGACCCAAACGTTCCCTTCTGGACACACGGCTGGACGACCACGCTCAATATATATTCCCAGGTGGGATTGGTGACCCTCGTCGGCCTGGTGTCGAAAAACGGCATACTCATTGTTGAGTTCGCCAACAAGCTGCAGGTGCAAGGTCAATCCAAACGAGAGGCTGTTCGCGAAGCGGCCATGACCCGGTTGCGCCCGATTCTCATGACCACCGGAGCCACCATTGCCGGTCACTTTCCGCTGACACTGGTCACCGGCGCAGGCGCCGCTGCCCGTAATTCCATCGGTCTGGTGCTCGTGGGCGGCATGGCCGTCGGCACGCTCTTTACGCTTTTCGTCATCCCGTCGATCTACATGCTGGTTGCCCGCGACCACTCCAAAGACTTTGACCTCAAAGCCGCTGTATCGAAGGATTAACCTGAACTTTTCGCGCGCCTGAACATCCTGCTTCGGGACCTACCTCACCGGCTTCTGCCACTCTTTGGCAAAGATCCCTGCAATCCGGTCGACCTGCCCCGGATCGATCTTCAAGGCTTTGGCCACCTCTGAATAGAGGGTCTTGCGGTCGCTGTTTTCAGCATCCACGAGGCCGTTGAGATCCCTTTTCTCTTTGAGGTTTAGCCCCCCGGTATCTGCCACGGAAAGATAACCGTTACCTCCTTCATTCAAAGCGCCTTTTTCATAGTATGGTTTCAGCGCCTGGAAACGGGCTTTCATTTTTTCCTTCAACGCGCGAATGGTGGGATTGGAAACGGTAATTTCGTCCTGCGCCCACGCACTGGATAAAGATAAGACGATCCTGATTTCCGGTAAAAAAGCGTCATCATTTTTAGACTGGCCCCCTTTTTGCTCCGGCTTTTTCCCCCGGATATCATTCACAATATCCCCGGCAACAGATTCGACCTTTTCTGCCGGAAAATAAATATTTATGGTCACGCAGGCAAACAGGGCGATCATTGCGAATACCATTGCCATCCACATGGGTTTTTGAAACATTTTCATATGAGCCTCCCTTTGTCATTTGTTACGTGTTCAGGGGGGTGTGCTCCCCCGTGTTACGATATCGGCGGGGTGGCTTCGTCATTTCAATGACTTAGCAGTGGGGGAGCACACCCCCCTGAACATGCAGGTCATTTGACAACCGGACCCCCTTTGGACCCGATCCTTTTGATTCTTTTAACCATGTCCTTAAAACTAATACGATTATCCGGATTTTGATTTACAATATCTACCCCTGAAAAGCTACCTCTTTTTACGAGATACTCTGTGCCGCCTTCTCTAATGGTGCCGTTGACCGTGAACACATCGTTTTCCAGATTGGCCTTGATGCCGATTTTTTCATAGGGAAACTTTTTGAATAAAGATGCAAAGGCACCTGCCAATCCCATAAAAGGGCTCTGTCCCCCACCAATCTGCGCAATGTTTTCTACGGCCTTAACGCTGATTTTTTGGGAAATCCCCTTTTTTCGAACCGTTTCCAGCAAAAGGCTGAATCTCTGGGGTTGGCCGTAGGCCATCTCAACATCGCGCAGTTGACCCTCTAAAACGCCTTCTATCTTTCCGAATGCGGTATCCGTCGTCATTTCGGACAGCAAAAGATTCTCCCATGTTGCATTGAGCTTAAAGACCGGTGCTGGTGTAAAAACCCCCGAAGCCCCCAGATCGGATAAAATGATGTTACCTTCGAATACTTCGGCTTTAAGTTCCCCCTTGGTGGTAACGGTGTGGTTTTCGTATCGAACGGGATTC
The DNA here is from genome assembly GCA_024641825.1 of Desulfobacterales bacterium. Classification (GTDB taxonomy): domain Bacteria; phylum Desulfobacterota; class Desulfobacteria; order Desulfobacterales; family UBA11574; genus JAAXQD01. The sequence continues at coordinate 6,428 of JAHECI010000103.1, forward strand.
AGCATACCGGTAAAAGAACCTTTCAAGGGCCGCGTCCAGATCCTGGACAAAAGGGGTTGAAGCTTTATGTCGTCAAATTCCAGATGGGTACGGATGGTGAGATCCGGACCAAAGAGTTTCTCGGCCTGTACGGATCCCAACCTAAGATCCCCGCCGGGAACATGTATCACAGTGGGAGATTTCACGGACATCCGGTTCGGACCGGCATCCAAAAGGATGCTTAGCGGCTGTTCAGGCAGGAAGGGAATGGTTATGGATTCAACTGCTAACCTGCCGCTGAGCGCCTCAACAGAGGGTTTGGCGACTCCGGTTCCATACCACACGGGAAGATCGAGGTGAATCCCTTTTAGGGCGATCCCCTTATCGGGCAAAGAAAAATTGCCCCCAAGCCACCCGAAACGTCCCCTAACCTGCCACGCATCTTTAAATCCGCTTATCCGGAATTGGGCAGAAACGTCTCCCTCGGTTTCAAGGGTTGCCAGAAAGGGTTTTTCGGTCTTATAAGGCTCCTGCAAAAAATGATGACATATCGGTTTCCATGGCGTCTTCGGGAGGGTCACCGTGACATCGGTATTGGCTTTCGGCGACGGCCCCTGCTTGAAAATTCCCCGGATTTCAAGGGGAAGGATCCCTGTCAGGTCGAATCGGAGCTTGGAAAGTTCTATCCATCTTTTTTGAAAATCGTAGGTCCCGTTGAAGGATGTGACAATGGGGGTTTTTTTCAGATTCAGATAATACCGATCATAAAGGGCTTCGCCGGCCTGGGCGTTTAGATCGGCGGCAAAAGTCACCTTGGAATGTTTTAAATCCACCACACCTTCGATCCCTGTGCCAAGAGAAACGTTTTCCCCCATGATGCTCCCATCCTTGTTTTGAAAGACGAGATCATCGAGAGACAGTTTTGCTTTCATCTGCCAGGGCCCGGTCAGGGGCCCTGTGACGTTGATCCGGATGGAATCATGAACGTTAATATTCCAATCCGACGGGATCAGGTGGTAAGCAGCGGCTGTACGGAAAAGCAATGTCTCCTTCCCTTGAACCGTAAGGTTTAGATTGCGTTCCTGTAAACGAATGCCAAGCAATAGATTTTTCAAACCAAGGGTCTCGAACCGGACCTCAGGGAGGTTGGCGGATTGTTTTTCTGCGTCGATACGGCCATCCGGGATATGCACGCGGACATCTCCCATGAGAATGTCCCGAGCCCCGGTGTTAATTTTTGCCCGGGGAATTTGTATGGTCACATCCTTGATCTCGATGTGAGGATAGTTGCCGGAAATTTCCTCTGCCTCGAGGTCGATGTCCAAAGGCGGCAGGAGGGTATCCGTCTTTTCCATCACGGACAGGCCGCCAATATGGAGTTTCAAAGGAGCAAAAGCGGTTTTTCCCTGGTTCATGTTATAGGCAAATCCGGTTTTTATGGACAAAGACTCCGCGGTGGCCACTGACGCGGGCAATGATCCCGTCTTTTTTAAATAAGATCCCAAAGCCATACCTTGGCAACGGACGTTAAGATTTTCCACATGGAGATTTTTGGAACCGTGGCTGTACGAAAATTTCGAGAACACCTCCATTTTTTGGATGTTAAGTTTCGAGTCTTGGAACCTCATGTTTTGAGATTCAAGCGTTCCGCTGAATTTGAAATCTTTGATATCAAAGGTTGTGCTGCCAAGGATGTTCACCTTCGGCGCGGTGACATTCATATTGCGGGAAGAATTTTTGACCTCCAAAGCAAACGATAAAAAAAGCGGTTTGTCGGCGCCGGTTGTGGCGTGGATTCCAAGGACCTGAAAAGCTTGATCACCCATAGCTGCCGAGATCCGTCCGTCAAGAAGTTCCCCTGATTGAAATTTGATGTCTCGAAAAAAAAAGAGGCCGATAAGGTCCCGGATCATTCCGGCCGGAAAAGAAGGCCCTCTTTTGGCCGGCAAGAGGCCGGGAAATGTGAACGTCCCGGAAAACAAGTCAAGAGACAGGCCCTTTGCCTGCATATTTTTTAGAACAAGGGACCGATGCCCCCATGGACCCTCAACATCCATATCCGCTCTGATGAAAGGGAGCTCCATAGAGAAAATTTTCTGTGGTTTCAATGGTTTGAAAATAATCCCCCTGGCCTCTAAGACCATCGGTTTAAAAGAATAGGAAAGGGTTTCTATGGTACATGATGCGCCTGTGGATGCAGAAAGCGATCTTTCTATCATCGGCTTGACTTGGTCGGGATGATAATAAAGATAAAGGCCGATGCCTGAAAACAGAAGCACTACAAAACACAGGGCGATGCCTGAAAACAGAAAGATTTTTTTAATCACCTTCATAGACGTCAATTTCATCTGCGCGTGGCATTTTGAAAAAAAGATGGCCCATTCCGCTTTCTCCGAGCTGTAAGACTCCGTCTCGGACGGACGACGCCTTGGAGAGCTCTAAGAGACGGAAGCCGTCGATTCAGATCTCTGTTTTTCTTGTGAATCACATAGAAACTTGATATAGAATGCCGAATCGTGATTCACCCATTATAGTCGGACAGCCTTTCCTCGTCGATCCATACGAGCATGATAGCGCCGGGCGTTCCTGGCGTCAAGACTATCGTGGCCGACTCGATTCAGTGAACACGGGTAAGATCTGGCCATAGTACACAACTTTAATAGAACCTAAATTCGAAATAAGCATTAAAGACTTTTATATTGAAAAGAAGGAAAAACGTCATGAAGAAACTGAAGGTGCATCAAAACAACCCTGGCCGAATACCCCTGATCCTGGGCAGATTCCTGGCCGCTTGGGTCATTATCGCTGTGTTGCTGGTGATGGGGTCATCGGAGTCTTTTTCGGCAATGAATGCTGCAACACCTTTCGGATCTTTTTCGAATCTGGTTAAAATCGCCAATCCATCGGTGGTTAATATCAGTACGGTCAAGATCGTCAAAGAGGAACGAGAAGGTCAGATGCCCTTCGGTCCGAACGATCCGATGAGAGATTTCTTTGAACGTTACTTTGGGGGTCAGATACCCAAAAAGTATAAACAGACGAGTCTGGGAACCGGTTTTATCATCGACCAAAAAGGTTTTATCTTGACCAACAACCATGTGGTTGAACAGACGGATGAGATCAGGGTTCGTATGGCAGATGGTAAAGAATTTGCCGCAAAAATCGTCGGACGCGACCCCATGACAGATCTGGCGCTTATCCGTATCAAATCAGACACGCCTTTCATCCCGCTTATCCTTGGCGATTCCAACCGGCTGGAGGTTGGCGATTGGGTGATCGCCATCGGCAATCCATTTGGTCTGGGAAATACCGTGACAGCAGGCATCGTCAGTGCCAAATACCGACAGATCGGCGCCGGCGCTTACGACAATTTTATTCAAACCGATACCCCCATCAATCTGGGTAACAGCGGCGGTCCTCTTTTGAACACCGACGGTGAGGTTA
>JAHECI010000104.1 GCA_024641825.1 Desulfobacterales bacterium
ACCATCGAATTCAAAATTAATTTTTTCAAGCCCGCCGTGGGCGAACGCATGGTCTGCCGTTCAAAAGTCGTCAACAACGGCCGGAAGATTAAAGTTTCAGAGTCGGAAGTCTTCTCCATATCCGACGGTCAAGAAAAACTGGTGGCCAAGGCAATGGTCACCCTCATCGCCCTACCCGCCTCCAATTTAACTTGAAATTAAGGGCCGATCGAGCCCCAATATACCGACTGGCGTCCACGACGACCCTTACGGGATCTTCGGTATGGGTGAACAGAAAAGAAAGATGGGTTTCGCCCCGATGGAATATAAATTTAAAATGCATTCCATTGGCCCCCGATAAATCGGGATTGCCACAACGTTCCGACAGGCGTTGCAACGTCTGCTTCGACGTACCAAGAGGTATTTAGAAATTACCAAAAAAAAGGGCGACCCTTACGGATCGCCCCTATGTGAAGGTGGGGAAGATAGGTTGCCTCGCCAACAAAACCCAACCGATTTTCCGGGATTCCCGCAATGCCGTTATTAACACTGGGGCAATCTTTGCGTTTTGTTTTTATTTTGAAGATGCCCAGCAGAAAAGATGCACGCACATTCGAGAATTTTTTTGTTTCGATTTATAGATATGCTAAAACCATGCCAGGCATAACCCCCTGCCATTAATTTTTCTTTTGCATTTATTTTCAATGGGTTAACATAATCCCAATTTATCCCCCAACCCGCAAATTGACAAAATTGGGCAGTGTATGGGTCATTTTTTGACAAAGTTGACACCTTTTTCCCCGGTTACCGGGGAAAAATTATCCGGTCTCATCATAGATCCCGCCATCCTAAAAGGGATCCGGCTTTGGTTTCACCCCATGGAGGTGAAGTCCAGCGTTTATGCAGAGCGGAATGATGGCGTGCTGTTCCTTTTTCATCGCCGCGGGGGATAATCATGTCGGGATTTTCCAAGCATCGACTTGCTTTGGAACGGAATCTGCCTTTTTGAATTAGGGGGAAAAAACGAAAAATTGAGTTTATATACAGCTGCAATCGTGATAGTGGAAAAGATAAAAAGAAGCCGTTGACCTCTGTCATCGTCTGTTAACGGAACGTTGGGGCTTTGCCCCAATTGGAATAATGGAATGATGGGTTTGAAATGGCATAAACAGGTTGTCATTAAAAGATACGTGATTTCTTGAGTTGTAGAAATTCCGAGACATTTAATTTCACAAAATTCTCTTTTGGGTTATGAACAAACAAACAAAATCTCAGGCATTGATCGTGTTCGACATGGACGGGGTTATTGTCGATGTCTCAGGGTCCTATCGAGAGACGGTAAGACAAACGGCCCGATTGTTTTTCAACGGTGCAGGTTCTTGGGAGCGTCTCCCCGATCCGCTGTTTCCCTTGGCCGATCTTGCCAGAGTCAAACAGAGCGGCGGTCTCAACAATGACTGGGATCTGACATTTCTGGTCATCAAACTGTTGTTCACCCTGGTTGAAAACGCTGCCGACCCGGGAGATTTTGACCCCTGGTCCAGATACCGTACTGCCATCGGCCAATGTGATGTGGCAGTTTTGGCCGAATTTTTGAAGTCCGAAAAAATGCCCATCTCCACGCTGATGAATAGAACCGGAAGCGTAGAGAACGAATTCGTTGCCACCTTTTATACCGGAGATGTGGGAAGCGGAAATATTATCAAACAGATTTTTCAAGAGATCTATCTTGGCAAAGAACTTTTCGAGTCCACCTATGGGATTCCGACAAAGGTGTTTCATGAAAAAGGATACATAAACCAAGAAAAACTGATGATCGACAAAAACCTCCTTGAATCCTTATCCGAAAACAACACCCTGGCCATTGCCACCGGGCGGCCCAGGGTTGAGGCGGACTACCCTCTGGATCTCTTTGACCTCCGGAAGTTTTTCTCGGATATCCTCACCCTCGACGACTGCCTCGAGGAAGAACGGAAAATATTCCAACGGGAAAAAAGAAAGGTGGCCCTCAGCAAACCGAATCCCTACATGCTGGATGCCATCGAATCGGCCCAAAAAGATAGGGTATCAAAATCCTTTTTCATCGGAGATATGCCCGATGATATGGAAGCGGCCTCCCGATCCATGGCGGGTTTCATCGGCATCGGAATCCTGAAGTCATCGTCCGACAAAGAGCGTCTGAAAAGAGATCTGATAGCGGCAGGCGCAGATTATGTTATCGAAGATTTTGAGGCGTTGAAAAAGATCGTCGAGTAAATTATGAAATCAAATGAATCTGTGAAAAACTATCGATGGGGGTATCTTTATGTGGTGACCGCCGCGTTCATGTGGGGGGTGTCCGGATCGTCGGCCAAGTTTCTGTTCAACAGCGGCGTCACGCCCTATCAACTGGTTCAACTCCGCCTGACAATCTCTTCGGGGCTCTTACTTCTGTGGCTGTCCATACGCAACCGTTCCCTCCTGAAAATAGATCCAAAGGATATACTCTATTTCGTGCTCTTCGGCACCGTGGGCATGGCCGGGGTCCAGTTCACCTATTTGTTTACCATCAGTAAAATAAAGGTGGCGGCCGCCATTTTGCTCCAGTATCTGGCCCCCAGCTTTATCGCCATCCATTCGGTTGTGTTCATGCGAGATAAGTTATCACCCCTAACCGTTATGGCCCTTGTGGGTGCCACATTCGGGTGCTATCTGGTCGTCGGCGCCTACAATCTCGAAATTCTGTCCATGAATATCGTCGGCATTCTCAGCGGCATCCTGTCGGCCATCACCTTTGCCTGGTATTCGGTTCACGGCGAATACGGCATGCGCCGCTACAACCCGTGGACGGTGCTTTTTTTTGCGTTGTTTTTCGGAGCGCTGGTGTGGAACATACTCCATCCGCCCCTGGAAGCCTTTATGCACGCGTACTCCCCGGTGCAGTGGGCATGGATTCTGTATATCGGCGTTCTGGGAACCCTGGTGCCTTTCGGCCTTTATCTGGAGGGCATCAACCTGATCCGCTCCACCCGAGCCAGCATCACCGCTACCCTCGAACCCATCACCGCCGGCATCGTCTCTTATATCTTCCTCAATGAAATTATGGAAGCCGCCCAGATCACCGGCGGCATCATCATCATCGCATCCATCATATGTCTCCAGCTGAACCAGGAACAAGACGAAAAGGCACCCAGTATTCTTCGTGCCCGAAGCCACACCGACGAATGAACAACGGCCCGAAAAACCGTTTCAAAACCTTACGGCAAGCGATTTTTGAGTTTTTTGGGAAAAAGCGTTTTGGGAACCAAGAGAAAATCCGCCAGAGGCGGATAAAATTGGGTGCGGTTCGAAGGCAATTTGGCGTGCACAAATGAAGCACCCCGCCGCATGCGGACGGGGTCTTTGAAAGGATGACGCGAACTATTCTTCACCCTACCCCTCTTCCCAAGGAAAGGATAAAGGAAGAGTGCCCGCCGCAAGCGGTTGGGGTATGCGATAATTCAGTAAGAAATGCTAGGCTTAATTTTTATTTGAGATTTTTTCCCGGCTTAAAGGTCACCGTATTTCTGCCCTTGATTTTAATCTTTTCACCGGTCTGTGGATTACGTCCCATTCGGGTTTTTCGATAGACTTTACGGAATGTTCCAAAACCCACCAGGGTCACTTTGCTGTTTCTTTTCTTCAGACCCGTTGTAATCCCGTCAACAAACGACTCCAATGCCGCTTTGGCCGCCACTTTAGAAATACCCGCATCTTTAGCCATCTTTTCAATTAAGTCTGCTTTTGTCATCGTGCCCCCTTTCCTGATGTTAAAAATTATCACAAAAAATTTGCGGTGAATAAGATTCAGTTACAATATCTAATTTAGAGAGTCAAGAAAAACCTTATATTTTTTAGTCTTATGCAGACGAACCGTTGTTATCTTTGGAATGGCGCGGCTTTTTGTGGATTGAAACAATGTTTTTTTGAAGATTTTTTACATGGGTCTCGGGCATCATTCACCCAAGTAAGCTTTTTTAACTTTCTCGTTTTTCAAAAGCGAAGACGCATTGTCGGTCAACACGATTTTGCCCGTCTCCATGACGTATCCGGTGTTGGAAATGCTCAGCGCCATGTGTGCGTTCTGCTCCACCAAAAAAATGGTCACGCCCTGTTTATTGATTTCCAGAATCGTTTCGAAGATCCGTTCCACCAGTTTAGGAGCCAGCCCCAGGGACGGCTCGTCCAGCAATAAGAGCTCCGGCCGTGACATCAGAGCCCGGCCAATGGCCAGCATCTGCTGTTCTCCCCCGCTCAAGGTCCCACCCAGTTGATGGGTCCGATCTTTCAACACCGGGAAAAGACCGAATACCCAGTCCATATCCTTTTCCACCGCCGCCTTGTCCCTGCGCAGATAGGCCCCCATCTCCAGATTTTCCAGAGTTGTCATGCGGGGAAAGATCTGCCGGCCTTCCGGTGCTTGGGACATCCCCTGTGCCGCCACCTGTTCGGGGCGAAGGTGGTGGATGGGACGGCCCTTGAATTTTATCGTACCCCGGTGCGCCCGCTGAACACCGAAGATGGTCAGCAGGGTGGTGGTTTTACCGGCGCCGTTAGCACCGATCAGACACGCGATGTCTCCGGACGGTATGGTGCAGGACACACCTTTTAAGGCATGGATATTTCCATAGTATGTGTGCACATTTTCGAGCTCGAGAATCGGTGCCTTAACCGCCATCGTTTAAATCCTCGGAAGTAAGTTGTTCGGTTTCATGAAACTCCCGCTTGCGCCGGGATGCCGGAATCAACCCTTCGGGCCGCAAAACCATCATGGCCGCCATTGCCAGACCAAAGGCAAACATTCGGTAGTCCTGGAACTCTCTGAAAACTTCCGGAACCGCGATTAAAACAATTCCGGCCAGGATGATCCCGGGAATACTCCCCACGCCTCCGAGAACGACGATGCACAGTACAATACAGGATTCCATGAAAATAAAAAAGTTGGGATTGGTGTAGCTGAGCTTGGCGGCAAAGAACGCCCCCACCACCGATGCGAATGCGGCGCCCATGGCGTAGGCCAGCAGTTTCAGCCAGATGGTGGGGACACCGGACAGTTCAGCGGCCACTTCGTCTTCCCGGATGGCCACCCAGGCCCGACCGATGCGGGAGTTGTCGAGTCGCCGAACACCGACAACCGTCAGCACGGCGATGATAAATATTAAGTAGTAGAGGGCGTGGAGAGACTTGATTGAATAGACACCCCAGCTCAACCCGCCGTCGGTAAAGACCGGATAAACCACCTCCGGCTTGGCCATACCCAGCAGTCCGTTGGGGCCTTTGGTCAGTTTGTCCCAGTTGTTCAAAACCAGTCGAATGATCTCGCCGAACCCCATGGTAACGATGGCCAGATAATCCCCCCGCATCCTGAGGGTCGGATATCCGATGATGCAGCCGAAGATGGCCCCGACAACCATACCGATGGGAAGAGAGAGCCAGAAAGAAATTCCGAAGTGGAGGTTGAGCAGGGAATAGCTGTAAGCACCCACGGCATAAAAGGCGATATACCCCAGATCGAGCAGGCCGGCGAGTCCCACGACGATATTGAGGCCCAGCCCCAGGACGATATAAATCAGGCAGGTGATGCCGACGTCGATCATATAGTTGTTGGCCAGCAGCGGATAGACCGCCACCACAAACAATAGAATAAGAATGTAATATCGGATCGGCAGTTTGGAAAATCTTCTCAAGATGTTATTTTTTAAGGGTTCAAGGCGGGTTGCAGTTCTCCGGTACATGTCGTTGCGTCGAACCGTCTTGCTCACCAGCCAGAGGGCAAGAATCCCCACGACCCCTCCCCATATGGTCAGGGCCCGTGAAGCTTCGAAGCGGGTACCGGGAAATCCCACCATGGGCACGATGAGAATGCCCAAAAACAGAGCGTAGATGATAAATTTTTTAACATCGCTTTTGGCCATTTTATACCCTGCTCTCGCTGACATGTTCACCCAGAAGTCCACTCGGCCGAAAGTAGAGAACCAGAATCAAAACCACGAATGTCGTGACATCCTTCCACTCACTGGGCAGAAAGGCCGACCAAAGAACCTCGACCCCGCCGATGATCATTCCCCCCAACACCGCACCGGGGATGGATCCGATACCCCCCAAAATCGCTGCAGCAAAGGCCTTGATCATATAGATAAAACCCATGTCGAAACGGACGGAACCGTAATACATGCCAACCATCACACCGGCCGCAGCCCCCAATGCCGGTCCGATCATAAACGTAACCCGGATGGTTCTGTCGATATCGATGCCCAGCATCCGGGCCATGGTCTGGTTCTGGGCCGTAGCCCGCATGGCCTTGCCCAGCTTGCTCCAGTTCACGAACATGGTCAACGCCACCATTAAAAGCAGCGACAATACAATGATGAAGACCTGCCCGTACGTTATCCTGGCATCCAGAATTGAAAATCCATCCATGCCGAGAATCGGCGGATAGGCCCTGTCAGACACGCCCTGGCTGAGCATCATCCCGTTGGACAAAAAAATCGACATGCCCAAGGCGCTCAGAATGGCGGCCAGGCGGGAGGCCTTTCGCAGGGGCTTGTAGGCCACCTGCTCGATGGCCACCCCGAGCACCGCCACATAGGCCATGGCCATGCCAAAGACAAGAATGAGGGTCAGAATAAAATGGGTTTCTACAAAGCCGATATGTTGCAGTGCCGCCAGAACGATGATCCCGATAAAGGCGCCGGCGGTAAAGAGTTCGCCATGGGCAAAGTTGATCAGCTCTATGATGCCGTAAACCATGGTATATCCCAGAGCAATCAACGAAAAAATGGAACCCAGGAAGATGGCGTTGATCAACTGCTGAATGATAAAAGACGCGTTGTCCATCCGATATAACCTTTATATTTCCGATGTCACTGCAGGGTTTATATTTTAGAAAACAAATGGAATGGCCGAAGATCAGGGCCCTCGACCATTCCCTTGAGATTTAGAAGTATTTTTCGGTCAGTGGATCCCAGTACGGTGCGAACTTGCCGTCTTTGACGACCCAGATGATGTGAGCCAGCTTACGGTCACCCTTTTCGTCGAACTTGATTTCTCCGGTTACACCGTTCCATGTCGTGGCTCGAAGCGTGTCCACAACCTTGTTCGTATCTGTGGTACCGGTCTTTTTTATGGATTCCAGAAGAATCATGGCGGCGTCGTATGCGTAGTAACCGTAGGAACCGACGGTTTCGACGTTCCACATCTTTTTGTACGTATCCTCAAAGTCCTTTCGCTCCTGGGTTTCCGGTGCTTTGGCAAAGGTCAGATAAGCACCTTCGGCGGAGTCGCCGGCAACTTCGATGAACTTGGGATGAAAAACGGCATCTTCGGATAACAGTTTGGCCGTAATTCCCAAAGCCTTTGCCTGACGCGCCATCAGTGAGCCTTCGGGTTGGTAAACGCCCATGTAGATGACATCGGGGTTTAATCTTTTCAATTTGGTCAACACGGCGGTAAAGTCCTTGTCACCGGGTGTGATGTGCTCCAAAGCAACGATATCGATCTTGTTTTTCTCTTTGGCAAATTTGGTAATGTTCTCGGTGAGGCCGACGGTGTAGGTCTGGCGGTCGTCGATCAAGGCCAGGGTCTTGATCTTGAGACCGTCTTCGAGGAACTTCACCGTAGACCAGGCCTGGACGTCGTCACGGGGCGGCATACGGAACATCTGCTTGAAACCGCGAGCGGTAACATCCGTGTGCGTTGATGCCGGCGTTATCTGAATGATGTTGGCCTGGTTCAGGGGAACGGAAGCCGGAATGGTGGCCGAGGAGCAGTAGGCACCGACAACACCACTCACACCGCTGTTGATGAGCTTGTTGGCGGCCATGGTCGCTTTGCCGCCGTCACAGGCACTGTCACCGGGGACTATCTCTATTTTATCGTACCCGGGCACGCCGCCGGCCTTCTCAAAAACGGCAACAGCCGTTTTGGCCCCCTGGAGAATATCGGTACCGTCCTGGGCATAGGGCCCGGTGAGGGGGCTCAGGGTGCCGATTTTCAGCGTCTTCGCCACTGCCATGCCATGAAAGCCCACAACCACCATCAAACACAAAACGAAAATTCCGAATCTTTTCATATACTACCTCCTTTGACTTTGTGGATCGTTAATAAAAAACAATTAGATTAAAAACTACAAAATCTAGCCTTGGGTTTTTGCTTTGGTTCCCAAATAGGCCTCGATCACTTTCTCGTTTTGCTGAATCTCTTTGGGGTCCCCTTGGGCGATCTTTTGGCCGTGGTCGAGAACAATAACGATTTCTGAAATACCCATGACCAGCCGCATGTCATGTTCCACCAGGAAGATGGTGAGCCCCGTATCGCGCAGCTTAAGGATCAAATCCATCAACTCGGCGGTTTCGCTGGGATTCATTCCCGCTGCAGGCTCGTCAAGGAGTAAGGTTTTGGGCTGGGTCGCCACAGCTCTGGCAATTTCCAGTCGGCGCTGGCCGCCGTAAGGTAAATTCGAGGCATATTCGTTCCGGTGGTCGGCCAAACCCAAAAATTCCAGGATCTCCATGGACTTGTCGGTAATTTCTTTTTCTTCCTGGATGGAAAAGGGTGATTTGAACAGGGCCCGAAATGCACCGCTTCGGGTCCGGCAGTGCATCCCCACCTGGACATTTTCAAGAACCGTCATGGATTTGAAGAGGCGAATATTCTGAAAGGTCCGGGCAATGCCGCGCCGGATGATGCGGCTGCTCCTCAAATGGTTGAGTTTTCTGCCGCCATAGGAAATGGTCCCGTCACTGGGGGGATATACGCCGGTGATCATGTTGAAGACCGTGGTCTTGCCGGCCCCGTTGGGACCGATCAAGCTCAGTATTCGGCCTTCCGGAACCTCAAGGTCCAGATCATCCACCGCCAGAAGACCACCGAATCTTTTGGAGACATGTCGTAGAACCAATTCAGCCATAGGGGCAAACAGGTGCTTCGGAGATTTATAAATTATTTAGTGTTCATCCACAATTGTTAAATGGACATGTTGCGTTTCCAATTCATAAATGAGCAATTTTTGTTCGGATCAAGGCCGCACAAGGGTTTTCGGTGAGGCATACTCCCTGTATGCCGCAGCCGGAAACCCGCGGAGAACGCAGATCCGAGCAAAAAGGGCCATTTATGGATGGAAACTATTTAATATCAAAGGAATTCAAAGATGTTTTTAAAAACGTTGTTCCAGACCTTCTATTAAATGAAGGCGCTTTAGTCAAGCTATAATGAATCCCCTCCATGGGCCGGAAACGCCCCTTAGAAATTTGTCGGCCCTCGCGTGACGGCTGAGCCGGACGGTACGCCATTTAGAGCGGCAGCCAGGTGCCGAGTTCTTTTGCCACAGCCTTGCGAAAAATTATGGGCGCCACGGCCATGTCATCTATGGCCAGTCCCAGATTGGCTGTCAGGGTCCGTTCTGCAGCGGTCTCTCTTCCCGGTTTTTGTCCGGTGACCAGTTCTCCCAAATCAGCATGAATTTCGGGAATATTCTGGAAATAGCCCATTTGCTGATATTGTCGCAGCTGCGGTGTGTCGTCGGTGCAGAACTTGGCCGCCGCCTGCATGGCATGGGGATGCCAGTAGGAGTCAAAATCGACCAGAGAGGCAAAAGCGCCCTCGTCCAGCCACCCGGCCTGGATGGTGGCGTGGGGCGTTTTTAGAATCGGCCCTGCGGTTACGACAATGTCACACCCGGTCACCGCTTCCCGCGGGGAACCCACCGGAATCACCTCCAGGTTCAACCGTGAAGCGATTTCGTCTGCATATCCACGGACGGCTTCGGTGTTCACATCGTATGCCATGACGCGTTTCAGGGGAAACAGCGTATTCAGCGCCTCCACGTTGGTTCGCCCCTGAACACCGCATC
>JAHECI010000440.1 GCA_024641825.1 Desulfobacterales bacterium
TGTTATCTCCCGGCTGTTCCAGCTTTGACATGTACAACAGTTATGCAGAGCGGGGGGAAGATTTTTGTAAGGCTGTGGAAAACCTAACCCGTTTCCATCCATAAATGGCCCTTTTTGCCCGGATCTGGACAAAAAATGGCTCATTTATGAATTGGAAACGCACCGTAGCCATTTAAGATTTTAAAAAATATTTATTAAATTTTTTCACAAAAAGCACAAAGTTAAATTTACAGGTATTCAATTTTAAAAACGGGCCAAAAAAAATGACCAGTGACCAAGAGAACATCCAGAAAGTTCGCAAACCGATGCTCCAATACGATATCGCCCTGTTGTTTCCGGTTCTCTTCCTGGTGGGCATCGGGATTGTCATGGTCTACAGCGCAAGTTCGGCCCTGGCGTTGAAAAAATTTGGCACGAGCTATTATTTTTTAAAAAAACAGTCGATTTTTGCGCTGTTGGGTATTGTTGCACTGGTGGTCAGCTACCATATCCCCTATCGGGTTTTTCGGTCTTTGACATATCCGTTGCTTGTCCTGGCCTTTATATTTCTTATCGGGATTCTGGTTTCCGGGTTCGGATATTCGGCAGGGGGGGCAAAACGATGGCTTCGTTTGGGGAGTTTTACATTTCAGCCGTCTGAGTTCGCCCGTTTTGCCCTGGTGATCTATCTGGCATATTCCATGAACAAGAAAAAGGATAGAATCCGGGAGTTCAAGGTCGGTTTTCTACCCCACATTTTGATCCTTGCCATGTTTACGGTTCTGATCATTTTACAGCCTGATTTCGGTTCAGTGGTGATTCTGGGTGCCATTACATGGATAATGCTTTTTATCGGGGGGGTTCGAATTTCCCATTTGCTGGGATCAATGGCCGTGGCAATTCCCATCGCATACTTTTTAATGGTCAGTGCGGATTATCGAATTGAGCGTATCATATGTTTTCTGAATCCATGGCAGTATTCAGCCGATAAAGGGTATCAGATTGTCCATTCCCTTTTGGCTTTCGGTACGGGGGGGATCTGGGGGACGGGCATCGGCGCCGGTTATCAGAAGCTGTTTTACCTTCCCGAGCCCCACACCGATTTCATTTTTTCGGTCATCGGAGAGGAGCTCGGTCTATTGGGTGTTTTGGTTATCCTTGGGTTCTATACCCTCATCTTATGGCGGGGGATATCCATTGCCAGAAACAGCAAGGATGTTTTCGGATCTTTGGTGGCCATGGGTCTGACAACGGCCATGGGCCTGCAGGTGTGTATCAACATGGGCGTTACGTTAGGGCTCCTGCCCACCAAAGGGCTTACGCTGCCTTTTTTGAGCTATGGCGGCACATCCCTTTTGATCAACATGGTATCCATCGGACTGCTGATGAATATCGGGGCCTCTAAAAAAATGCCCAAAACTGAAAGTTAATATGAGCTATTCTATTGTTTAAGGCGGTTGAAGCAAGTTGTCCCATTCGAACCATCCGGTCTCCGGGGAATCATCTCGATTCCGGGTGGACGCGCTGCACTTTTAAAAGACGCGTGATGCGTCACAAAAAGCAAACGGCAGTTATGATTCAGGGCGATAAGAAAAGAAGGGAAAAAAGACACTTCGGGACGTTTCGAAATGCCCGAGGCGCCCTTCGCATCGTTATCGCCGGGGGCGGGACCGGCGGCCATCTCTTTCCGGGGATTGCCATTGCTCAGGAATTTTTGACCCGAAACCCGGAAAACAGTGTCTTATTCGTGGGTACCAAAAGACCCTTTGAAATTTCGATTTTGTCGGAAACAGGGTTTAAACATAAAACGATTACCGCTGAAGGCTTGAAGGGGCGGGGATTTTGGAATCAGATCGTGTCCATTTCAAAAATACCCAAAGGCGTCATGGAATCTATTTTGATTCTCAAACGCTTCAAGGCCGATTTGGTGGTGGGTGTGGGCGGCTATTCCGCCGGACCCCTTGTGACGGGGGCATGGCTTTTGGGGATTAACATTGTCCTCCATGAACAGAATATTCTGCCCGGAATTACCAACCGGATTCTATCCCGTTTTGCGGACCGGATATATGTCTCGTTCAAGGAAACAAAAGCCGGCTTGAATCCCAAAAAAATGCGGGTTACCGGAAATCCCGTGCGCAAAGAAATTCTCCAATTGGCAAGGGCGCCGGAAGATATCCACACAGGGGATTCAGAGCAGCGGCGGCCGTTTGTGGTCCTGATACTCGGCGGGAGCCAGGGGGCTCACCGTATAAACATGGCGGTTTTGGAAGCCATGGAATCTATCGAGGATAAAGATGCTTACTTCTTCGTGCATCAGACCGGAGCACACGATGAGATCCGGGTAAAACGTGTTTACGAAGAACAGGGTGTTCCCTGCGAAGTCCAGGCCTTTTTCAAAGATATGAGCAGACAGTATGAAAAAGCCGATCTGATCATATGCCGGGCAGGGGCGACCACGGTGGCAGAAGTCAAAACCGTTGGAAAGGGGGTCATTTTCATACCGTTTCCCTTTGCTGCGGATGACCACCAGGTCCTAAACGCACGTTCCTTGGTCGACGCAGGGGCTGCCGAAATGATCCTTGAAAAGGATCTCAGCGGCAACGCCCTTGCAGAGCGAATTAAATTTTATGCCGCCAACCCCAATGACCTTTATGGAATGGCATCCCGGGCCGGGGATCTTGGCCGG
>JAHECI010000105.1 GCA_024641825.1 Desulfobacterales bacterium
GTTTCCATCGGTCATTTCTCGGATGGCATCGGCGGGGATGTGCTTGATATAAGACTGTCCGTGAAGGATTTTATCGATCTTTTTTGAATCCAGATCAAAACCGATCACCTGAAACCCTTTGCTCCCAAAGTGAAGGGCCAGGGGTAATCCGACATAGCCGAGTCCGATAATCCCAATTCGAGCTGTTTTATCCTCGATCATTTCCAGTAGTCTTAAACGTGTCTTGTCTTTATCGTCCATAATTGCATTCCAGTTCCATTTTTATTTGGTTGTTAAACACCTTTTCATAGAGCCAAGTCAGAAAGTTATGGCTCAGCCTGAAGAATCCTGCAAAAGTTTGAAGTGAACTAAAGTTTAAAGTGAGCTAAAGCCCGCCCTGGTGCGCATTGATCATATTTTGATATGACCTATGCACCATTACAAACATGCCTTTTAAGTATAGAGTGTTGGTGACCGGTCTGGGCCAGGGTTAAAGAATTCTGCCAATTATATAAAATCAGCGGAGCGAGCCGACTTCGCCATAGTAGCATTTAGCTACGACGGCTGGAAGCGACACCATAACTTCCCCGTCTAATACGGGATAAATAGTCACTTTAGATCACTTTAGACACTTTTAACTTGTACGGCTTTAACTAAAAAGCCGGACCCTCTGGACCCGAATATTTACTAGAACCTATCTAAAAATAAAGATTTTGGTTCAAGATCAAGGCGGAGCCGAGTTTTAACCCGCAGGCATACTATAAGTATGTCGAGGACTTAAAACGAGGCTCCAACGCCGAGATTGGGCCAAAAGATTATTTTGAGATAAGTTCTAATGATTTTTTACCTTTATAATGACCAGCAAATCCTTCCCCGTGTTTTCCACAAGAATACTCTGATTTTCCGAAAGCAGCACACACTGCCCTTTTTTCAAGGTCCTGTTTTGATGATTTGTCGTTGTTTTAGCCAGGCCTTTTGCGACCATCAGATGTTTTGTTGTCCATGTGTCGGTGTCAATTTCGAGCTTTGAACCTGGATACAGTTCCACCTGAGCGACACTGAAATCATCGTTTTTTTTCAGCGTCGTGAAAATTCCCCAGGGATGGTGTACGGTTCGATGGGTTTGATATTCGGTCCGACGGTCTTCTTTCAACGTCTCCACAATCGATTTTACATCCTGGCTCTTTTCCATATCGGAAATAAAAACAGCGTCCGGCGTTTCCACCACGACCATATTTTCTATTCCGCTGGTGGCGATCAGCCGTTCATGCCCCATGATCAAACAATTTCGGGTTTCTTTTGAAACAACGTCCCCGTCAACGACATTCCCGTTGATATCTTTTGGAATAAAACTATACAGAGACTTCCATGATCCGATGTCGCTCCATCCAAAGTCCGACGGCAAAACAGCACCTTTGTCTGTTTTTTCCATAATTGCGTAATCGATGGAGATATTCGGCAACTGCGCATACGCTTTTGAAGACGGTGACGTCTTCCGGAAAGGCATTTCGATCATTTTTTTTAAAAACTCGGGCTGGTGAACCTCCAGCTCTTGGGCCATTACAGATGCTTTAAAGGTAAACATGCCGCTATTCCAAAAGAAATTCCCGGCGGCTATATATTTCTTGGCGGTGTCCAAATCGGGCTTTTCAACAAATCTTTTTACCGAAAGTGCGCCATCCCCGACGTCGCCGGCGCCCTCGATGTATCCGTAACCTGTTTCCGGATAATGGGGTTTAATGCCGAAGGTCACAATATATCCCATTTCTGCAACCTTTACAGCGGACAGCAATTTCTCCTGAAATGCGTTCCGGTCCCGGATAACATGATCCGCAGGGAAAATGCACAGGACGGCATCTTCTTTTTTTCTGAGAATATGGAGCATGGCCAGTAAAATAGCCGGCGCGGTGTTTCGGCCGCAGGGTTCGGCAATGATTTTGTCATCGGCCGATAGGCCCATTTCTTCCATGTGCCGTGCAATCTCGTGGGCATGTTCTTTACCGCAGACAATTCGGATATTCTCCATGTCCAATAAGGAGGTGAGCCGTTTGACGGTACTTTGGACCAGGGAGTCTTTCCCGATGAATTTAACAAGCTGTTTGGGATGGTGTTCTCTCGATACGGGCCACAGCCGCGTGCCAGATCCCCCGGCCAATAGAACCGGATATACATTCGATAGCTTTTTCATGGGGCAGATCTCCCGGTTGGGTTCTTCTGATGCCACTGCCACGCGGTTTCGATGATGGTTTCCAGATCTTCATACCGAGGCTTCCAGCCCAGCGATTCCTTTATTTTATCGGAACCGGCGATCAGTGTCGCGGGATCCCCCGGCCGTCTATGGGCTTCGATTGCGGGAATCGGCTTGCCGGTGACGTCTCTGGCCATTTTGATGACGTCTCTGACCGAATACCCCCGGTTGTTTCCAAGGTTATACACTGCACTCTCTCCGCCTTTCAAGAGATTTTCCAGTGCCAGCAAATGGGCTCGAGTCAGATCACTGACATGAATATAATCCCTTATGCAGGTCCCGTCCGGTGTGGGGTAGTCTGTGCCAAACACCTTGATATTCTCGCGTTCTCCGGATGCAACCTTCAGAATCAGAGGAATCAGGTGGGTTTCAGGGGTATGCAGTTCTCCGATGGTGCCGGATGCATCCGCCCCGGCTGCATTAAAATATCTCAGGCTGATGGTTTTTAAGGCATAGGCGGCATCACAGTCCTGGAGCATCCTTTCCACAGCGAGCTTGCTGGCACCGTAAGGATTGTTGGGGTTGCAGGGATGGGTCTCCGTAATGGGCACTTGAACCGGTTCTCCATAAACCGAAGCCGTCGAAGAGAAAATAAACCGTTTGATGCCATGACGAATCATGGCCCTCAAAAGGGTGGTGGTCGAGGCCGTGTTGTTATGATAATACTTCAAAGGATTTTCCATGGATTCACCCACCAGTGAAAACGCAGCAAAATGCATGACCGTTGAAATCCGGTGGGTTGAAAATAATCGATCCAGCAAATCCGAATCGCCGAGATTGCCTTCCACAAAATCTCCGCCGGTCAGAAGTTCCCGGTGGCCGGTGGAAAGATCATCCAAAACCATCACAGGATACCCCGCGTCGAGGAGATCCTTGACCATGTGAGACCCGATATATCCGGCGCCGCCCACAACCAGAATTTTATTTTTTTTCATATTCAAGGCTCCAGAATGTTGCTAAAAAAGGGTCCAAGGATTCCAGGGGTCAAGGGGTTAGGATCCGCCGATGACAGTATCTTCGCTTCACTCCGACAAGCGGTTGTTTTCTAAAAACTTTATCAGAGATTTTAACATTCTTTCTATTTCTGCGATGCTTTTCAGCTATTATTTGTAATTTTTTAGCATTTTTATCCGCCTGTTTTGTGGCGGATCACTCGAACCCTTGAACCCTTGGATCCTCGAATCCTCAGTCTTTTAAGTATAATGGGTTTTAATCCAGGTCTGATATTCTCCGCTTCTAACCCGCTCAACCCATCTGCGGTTATCCAAATACCATCGTATGGTTTCCCGAATTCCGGTTTCAAGGGAAGCTTCCGGGCGCCAGTTCAATTCCTGATTCAATTTGGTAAAATCAATGGCATACCTGCGATCATGGCCGGGCCGATCTTTGACAAATCGGATCAGTTCTCTCCGGGAGCGGTGGTCGTCCAGACGGTTTGTTTCATCCAAAATATCACAGATCATTTCCACAAGTTTAAGGTTTTCCATTTCATTGCTGCCCCCGATATTGTAGGTTTCGCCCATCTTTCCCTTTTTCATGATGGTCCAGATGGCGGTGCAGTGATCCCTCACAAAGAGCCAATCCCTTACATGGAGGCCGTCTCCGTAAACCGGAAGATTTTTTCCTTCGAGGGCATTTAAAATTATCAGGGGGATGAGCTTTTCCGGAAACTGGTAGGGACCGTAATTGTTGGAACAATTGGAGATGGTCATCGGGAGGCCGTAGGTCTTATGATAGGCCCGCACCAGATGATCGGAAGATGCTTTTGAAGCGGAGTATGGGCTGTTGGGCTTATACGGGGTTTCCTCGGTAAAATATCCCTCCCTGCCCAAACTTCCGTAGACCTCGTCCGTACTGATGTGATGAAAACGGATGAGGTCTTTTAGCCGTGATCTGGAACACTCCAGGAGATTGAAGGTCCCCATTATGTTGGTCTGAATAAAGGCGTCCGGTGAAACAATAGAGCGGTCCACATGGGATTCGGCGGCAAAGTGGCAAACGCTGTCGATTCCATATTCGTCAAAAATCCAGGCCATCTTGCCGGCATCGCAAATGTCCCCTTTGACAAAGACATATTGTTGGGGGAAATCTTTTTCAATATCAATCAGATTTTCCGGATTGCCGGCATAGGTCAATTTGTCGACATTCACGATCCGTCCGGTAAAATCGGATTCCTCGAGGAGGTATTGGATAAAACATGTTCCGATAAACCCGCACCCGCCGGTAACCAGTAGGTTCTTCATATGCTTACACGTCCTTTTCAACCCCTTTTAGCAAACACCCATGAAAATTGAAAACACGTTCGTCACCATGGAACAACAGAACTGCATCATTTTTTTCGCTAAACCGATACCATTGGCGGGATTTTTTTGCAAAACAATTTGACTCCTTTTGATGGATCAAGATATAGAATCACGAAAAACCACCAGCCACGCAACATCGAAATGACCCTGAACTCGACACCCTAATTGAGCGAAAGTTCAGGATGCCCCAGATCCAAGGCATCAAGGGTGAAGCCGTAGTAATTTACTGCGAACCCTTGATAACGAAGGAGATGGGGTATCATCAGCTTTTCCGAAGGGCAAACAAATTGGGTTTGCATTTAAACTGTTATATCTTATCGATAGAAGCGGTGTGAAAATAATTTTGTACCTACGAATAACATAAAAAACGAAACGCTTATAATATTTCTCCCAGTTTGTTTGCGATCAATTAGGGTTATAACATAGACAGGCCAATATGTCTTCATTGGATATTCTCGCAGATCGATATTTAAACTACCTGACTTTCGAAAAGGGGCTTTCGAAAAAAACCATCGAATCGTACAGCATCGATTTATCCAGATATCTCCAATTTCTCAGCCGGAAAAAAATCAAAAATATCGTCGATGCCGACACCTCGTTGATATTAAAGCACCTGATCGCCTTGAGAGACGCCGGACTGGGATCGAGGTCATGTGCCAGACACCTGGTCACCCTGAGAGGGTTTTACAAGTTCCTTGTCCAGGAGAAAGTGCTTGAGTACGATCCCGCCAGACTTATCGACCTTCCCAAAAGCGGACTTAAACTCCCGGATGTCCTTTCCGTTGCAGAGATCGAACGTCTCTTAAAGGTTCCGGATACCGGCACCCTCTTGGGAAAAAGGAATGCCGCCATGCTTGAACTTCTTTACGCCGCGGGCTTGAGGGTTTCGGAACTCGTCAATGTGAAATTTCTCGATGTTAACCTCGAAGCCGGTTTTGTCCGGGTTCTGGGAAAAGGATCAAAAGAAAGGGTCGTGCCCTTTGGCACGCACGCAAAAAAGAAAATCGAAGACTACCTGAACATTGCCAGGCCGGTGCTTTTAAAAGACCGCCAAAGTCGGTATCTCTTTGTTGCCAGGGCGGGAAAACCCATGACCCGACAGGGTTTCTGGAAGCTTTTAAAAGAGTATGCTCAACGGTCAGGGATCAAAAAAAAGATAACCCCCCACAGCATCCGGCACTCCTTTGCCAGTCATCTTCTCGAAGGCGGTGCGGACCTGAGAACCGTCCAGGTGATGCTGGGCCATGTCGATATTTCCACCACCCAGATTTACACCCACGTCGCCCGGGAACATCTCCGGCAGATTCATGCGAAGTATCATCCGAGAGGCTAGGTTTCCATCCATAAATAGCCCTTTTACGCAATCTCTGCGTCAATCTGCAAAATTACTTGTGCGGCGTACCACTTGTACGCCTCCGCGTAATTCCTTGATTTCCTTGACCTTGCGAAAAATTGCTAATTTCTGAATTGGAAACCATATCTGTGTCCAATATGGATTGGAATTTTTATTTAAAAATCGCAACCAACCTTCCTGAAAAGACACTTTGTATTATTTAGTGTCCATCCACAATTGTTAAGTGGGCAAATTGCGTTTCCAATTCATAAATGAGATATTTTTGTTCGGATCAAGGCCGCACAAGGGTTTGTGGTGAGGCATACTCCCTGTATGCCGCAGCCGGAAACCCGCGGAGAACGCAGGTCCGGACAAAAAGGGCCATTTATGGATGGAAACTACCAATTGACAGGGATCCGGACCGTCTTCTTGGCCTTGTTGGTAAACAGAAGATACCCGTTCTCTTTTCCGTATCGGTAAAGATCTCTGGTAATCTTTACATCTGCTTTACAGTAGTCGATGATTTCACGTATCCGCCCCTGCTTCCACCAGCGCAGGGCCTGGAGGCCGTCCGCGGTCTTTTTCTGGCCCAAAGTTACGCTTGCCAGATGATCCAAAGAGAGTCTGTAGCCCAGCCGACCATGAACATCTTCAAGAATATCAAGGGTCGGAAGGGTTTCAAAACTAAAATCCGAATACCCGCCCAGCACATGGAAGTCGAATTTCTTAATGTTGAAACCGATAACAAGATTGCAACTTTCAAGGTGTTCGACCAGTTGAGGCACCTGATGGTCTAAAAACTCGAAATAGGTATCTTCTTTGGAATCATAAAGTACGGCGCAGCTGATCCCCATCAAATCCGCTCGATGCCAACCCCCCACCTCCTGGGCTGAACGCTGGGTCTCCACATCGAACACACAAAAGTGAATGTCGTGCTCGGGGACGGCGTGTACCGTTCGCTGGAAGGTGGGCCTTTCAAGGGTTGTCTGTTTGCGTCTTGCAACGGATCTTTTCCGAAATCTCCCCTTAAAGCTCGGGGATCTTTTGTCCATATCCTTGGGGGCATCAGTTCCATGGACGGCGATCTTCTTTTTAGGGGAAACCGATTCATCCTTTGGTAAAGGGACGTCGAATTTACCGTCCTGAGTCCTTTTAGAATCACTACCATTTAGGATTTCTTCGAGGAGAAAAGCAGCGGCAGCCTTGTCGATGGGTCTGTTTCCGGAACCGCATTTCGGGGAATGAACACACGAGGGGCAGCCGGATTCACAGGGGCAGGCACGGATCAAATCAAATGTGTGCTCGAGGAGCTCCCTGGCACGTTCAAAAGCCTCCAGGCTCAGGCCGGCTCCACCCGGGACGCCGTCATAAATAAACACCGCCGCGCTGCCGACCTGTGGGTGAAGGGGTGTGGAAATACCGCCCAGATCATTTCGATCCGCCATCACCAACAGGGGGAAGATGCCGATAGCAGCATGTTCAATAGCATGGATCCCCCCCATGAAATGTAAATACTTTGCTTCAGCTTTTTTTTGAATTCGAGGCGGGATCTTAAACCACAAACCGTCTGTTTCAAAAATCTGTTCCGGAAGATCCAGGGGGATGACGCTCAGCTTTTTCTTAGCATGTATCCGCCATTTTTCATATCCCACAACCTGATCTGTTACTTTAAGTTTTCCGGCATATACATCTGTTTCCAAGATGGTTTTTTTATCATATATATCCAGTATCTCCGTATTCTTTTTGGATCTTACACGGGTGTAATAATCAACGTCGGCCCTGGAAACCTTAACGGTTTTTGTATCCAGATCGAGGATGTCCACAAGGAAGGTGTCGCCTTTATGAAGATAAATAGCGCCGGGGTGGGTCTCTTTAAAGGCCCTGAATGCATCGATCTCCCCTTTGCTCCGGCCGGTCTTGTTGCTGACAATATCGAATCGGTCTCCGGTCCCCCTCAAGTTCACATGCCGATGGGGAGCCTGTCTGCTGGAATAGAGTTCCATCCCGTCTTCACTTCTTAACAGCTGGCCGCTAGCCTCGAGGCCTAAGACAGCCTTTTCAACATGTTTGTGGGCCATCCAGGGTTCGTCGGTCTTTATGGGCAGTTCGGCGGCGGCACAGAGGACGTGTTTGTTGGTAATCTCAGGATTGTAGGGGTTGAGCACCGCCGCTTCGGGCTCGCGATGGAGAAAATCTTCCGGATTTCGCATAAAATATTGATCCAGGGCATCTTCACCGGCAATCAGCACCAGGGCGGACTGTTGTCCGGTGCGCCCTACCCTCCCGCCCCTTTGCCACGTCGCCACAACGGTGCCGGGGTATCCCACCAAAAGACAAAGATCCAAATCACCGATGTCGATGCCGAGTTCAAGTGCACTCGTAGATATCACGGCCAAAAGATCCCCCTTGGTGAGCCTTGCTTCAATCTCCCTTCGCTCTTCAGGAAGGAATCCCGCCCGATAGGCACTGATTCTACTGGCAAAGGGCCCGGATTGACTTCCTGCCCAAATGGCGATCAATTCGGTGAGTTTTCTGGACTGGGTATAAACAATCGTACGCAACCCTCTGTGAAGTGCCGCTTTCAGTAACAGTATGGCGGTCTGGGCCGGTCCTTGAAGGGGATTGATAAAGACGACGTGTTTCTTTCCCAGGGGCGCGCCACTTTCTGTGATGGTATCCACCGACACCCCGGTCAGTTGTTCGGCAAGCTGGGAAGGGTTAGACACGGTGGCTGAACAAAAAATAAATGTCGGATCCGCCCCGTAAAAAGAACATACCCTTCGAAGCCGTCTGAAAACCTGGGCCATGTGGGACCCCATGATTCCCCGATAGGTATGGACTTCATCCACCACAACCGTATCCAGAGAACCGAAGAATTCCGCCCATTTCAGATGATGGGGCAACAGCGAGAGGTGAATCATTTCCGGATTGGTCAAAAGAATGTTGGGGGGCGTTTCCCGGATACGTTTCCGATGCCAGGCCGAAGTATCTCCATCGTAAATCTCGATGGTGGGCGCCATTGTTTGTCCGTGGGCTGAAAGTTCCTGAAAGGTACGCAGTTGATCCTGGGCCAGGGCCTTTAACGGAAAAATGTAAAGGGCTTTTGAATCCGGGTTTTTTAACACCTTTTCCATCACCGGAAGATTGTAAATGAGGGTCTTGCCGCTGGCCGTGGGCGTTGCAACAACCAGGTGCCGGTCCGACCGGATCCGATCAACGGCGTCCACCTGATGCCGGTAAAGATCTTGGATCCCTGCAGATGTTATGATATGGCCTATTTCTTTGGGCCACGGCTTTTCAGGTTTCGAAAAAAAAGGCGGGTGCTCGGGCAGGACCGTATGATGCACCACCTGGTTTCCCAGGCGCTTTGAGGAAATGAGTGAACGGATATACTCTTCTATAGCGTTTTTCTGATGCATAAAGTTGAGGAAAAACCCCTCATCTTACTTTCTTTACTTGAAAAAATGAAAATCTGTTTATATTATATATAAAATTATTAATTAGTGTCCATCCACA
This sequence comes from Desulfobacterales bacterium, assembly GCA_024641825.1. Lineage (GTDB taxonomy): Bacteria > Desulfobacterota > Desulfobacteria > Desulfobacterales > UBA11574 > JAAXQD01. The sequence goes on from JAHECI010000105.1 coordinate 9,380, forward strand.
GTTGTCAAATTGGCACGATGCGTTTCCAATTCATAAATGAGCAATTTTTATCTGGATCAAGGCCGCACAAGGGTTTTCGGCTGCGGCATACTTCCTGTATTCCGCAGCCGGAAACCTGCGGAGAACGCAGATCCGGGCAAAAAGGGCCATTTATGGATGGAAACTAATTACAGTGCCATATTGCATGATGGAATTCCCTTTGCAAGAGAAATGAGCTATTGTTTATATTTAGTAAATATCCGGGTCCAGATTCCCGGCTTGGGGTTACCCTTTATTTTTCAATAGAGCTATAGTGCCTAAAGTGCCTAAAATGCCTAAAATTGAGGAAAGCGTTTTCAGCGCAAATCATTTTTTAATTAAATTGATCGTGCCAAGGGCACAACCATCAACTTTAGCTCACTTTAGTTCACTTCAAACTTTA
>JAHECI010000441.1 GCA_024641825.1 Desulfobacterales bacterium
TAGATACCCACGGCCTCACGTCCGTGGCCCTCTGCTAATTTGGATGGGTATAAAAGGGCTATTTTTTAACGGTCGTTTGGTTATTGACGGGGAGAAGAACCGTAAAAAGGCTTCCCTTGCCAAAGGTGCTTTCCACACTGATGAAACCGCCGATGGAATCCAGAAGCCCTTTGACGATGGGCAGCCCAAGACCGGTCCCGGTAATGTATCGGGTCTTTTCGTCTTGAACCCGGTAAAATCTATCAAAAATCTTGTCCAGGTATTTATCGGCGATTCCGAATCCATTATCCTCAACGGTTATACGAGCATTGATTCCCGCCATATCCACCGCAACCTTTATTTTTCCGCCGTCCTGGGTGTAGTTGATGGCATTGGTGATCAGGTTTCCGAAGATACTTTCCAGGGCAATGGGATCTGCGGTGAGGACGGGAAGCGGATCTTTTGGAAGGGCCAGTGTAAGGGACTGGTTCTTTTTCTTGGCCGAAGTACCCAGAAAGTCTACGATATTTTCAAGAAGTTCCTCCAGCCGGACCGGTTGGGGCTCCTGGCAGATAATCCCTTCTTCGATCCGCGACAGATCGAGGAGATCTCCAATCAGTGAAATCAGCCCCCGGGTCTTTTCCCTGGCACGGGACAGAATGTGCTGGTCTTGGACAAGGTCGTCACCGACCATATCTCTGATGACCAGGGCCAGCTGTTCATGGATGGTGGAAAGGGGTGAGCGCAGTTCATGGGAAACCTTTGCCACAAATTGGGATTTAAGCTGATCCAGAACCTTCATGGTGGTGATATCCACAATATTCAACACCGCGCCGAGGCACTCTTTTCTCTCGCCTAATACCGGCTGCCCGCTGGCCAAAAAATGTTTTTCATCGGACAGGGAAAACTCATAATCCGGGATATCGTCAAAGTCCACATGTTTCCCCCGGGATATTTCCATGACAAGATTACAGAGTTTTTCGTCGGGCAGGTAGTCCTCTATGGGGCGGCCTGCGTTCAAATCGGGACCCAGGCCGAGAAGGTGCCTGAAGGCCGGATTCATCAAAACCACCCGTCCTTTGGGATCGGTGACCACAACACCGCTGGGAAACGATTCGATAATGGTACGGACGCGGCTTTTCTCCGTATCCAGATCGGACAAGGTCCTTTGTCTTTTACGTTCCAGTTCTCCAGCCTCCCGGGTGAGGCGAATTTTCTCCCAGGCACGACCGACGACGATGCGGAGCTGATCCGGATCAAAGGGTTTGGCGATAAAATCGTAGGCCCCCTGTTTCATGGCTTCGATGGCGGTTTCCACGGTGGCATATCCGGTAATGACGATAACTTGAATTTTCGGGTAGGTGCCACTGATTCGACTGAGAACCTCCAGACCGTCCATGCCCGGCATTTTCAAATCGAGGAGAACAATGTCGACGTTCTCCTTTGCCAGAAGACTCAGCGCTTCCTCCCCCCGGGACGCCTTTAGAACCCGAAGGCCGGCCCGGGTGAGAATCCGCTCGCAGGCATCCCGGATATCCTGTTCGTCATCTACGACCAATGCTATTGCGTCGGGTGTTATCTCCACGTTAATCTCCTTCGAGGTCCTTGGCCGCAAGGGGAAGCTCAATGAGAAACTTAGTCCCCTGGTCCGGTTTACTTTCAGCGTGAATATGACCGCCGTGATTTTCAACGATTCTGTAGGCCAGACTGAGGCCCAGACCGGTCCCTTTTCCCTCTTCTTTGGTGGTAAAGAACGGTTCAAAGATATGGGGAAGAATATCTTCAGGGATTCCCGGGCCGGTATCGGATATCTCGATGACCACCCGATCGGTATCGGAAAGCAGTCGGCTCTTTATGGTGAGCTTCCCTTTTCCTTCCATGGCCTGTGCTGCATTGAGAATGATATTCATGAACAGATGGTTCAGCTGCTGGATGTCGCCATAGACCGGAGGTAAGGAGGCATCCAGGTCTTTTACGATTTCTATATTCTGGAACAACGTTTGGCTTTCCAAAAGAAATAGGGTGCGGGTAAGGGCCCGGTTAACATCATTGGGCCGCATTAAATGACGGGTCTGTCGGGTGAACTCCAGCAGCTCTCTGACCGTGTCCCGGCATCGGTCGGCGTCTTTTAAGATCCGGTTCAGATCTTCTTTTGCCCCGTCCTCCAGATTGTATTCTTCGAGGATCAGTTTGGCAAACAGCTTAATCCCTCCCAAGGGGTTGTTTAACTGGTGCGCCACCCCTGCCGCCAGTTTGCCCAGGGAAGCCATCTTCTCCGACTGGAGAAGCTGAAGCTGCGTCTTTTCAAGTTCTGCTTTCATTCGGAGTTGATCGCGCAGATCGTGGAAAAACCCGATGGTGGCCGCCTCCTCTTCGTTTTCATAGACAATGGCGGCATTCAGAGAGATTGGAATAATTTCACCGTTTTTACTGACCACGTCCACCTGATATGAACTCAATTTCCCCTTACCGCCGTAATCTTCGCTTCTGAGATTCTCCATGACCTTAAACGCGTTGTTCCCGGGGTAAATATCCCGGACGTTCACGCTATTGAGGGCTTCATCGATGGTATAGCCGAAAACCTTGGTGGCGGCTTCATTGAAAATGAGGATCCTCCCTTTCTTGTTCGAAGCAATAACGCCGTCCACCGCACTAAAAATCAGATTCCGCAAA
>JAHECI010000106.1 GCA_024641825.1 Desulfobacterales bacterium
ATGGTATCCATGCCAAGACGATCGCAGATATCGTTTAGGTATGCGATTTCCTCGATGCTGTCGATTTCACAGAGACCGCCAAAGGCATAGATCGTTTCATATTCCGGTCCCTCTATTTTAAGTCCTTGGTGTCTCCCTTCCTTTATGGTGGACAGCCTGCCGCATGCTATAAAACACTTCAAGCAGGCATGGGGTTGAACCTCGCAGCGCTGGTGAAGCGCTCCGGCATTAATTTTTTCAGCATGTTCATATTTCCCCTTTTTCCAGTATCGGGTGGGGAATCCGCCGGCGTTGTTCATAATATCCACCAGCATCGGCGTGCCCATGGTTTTATACGCCTTTACGCCTGCGTCTTCTCTGGCGCCTTGAGCCAGGGACTTGGCAAAATCTTTCAACAGACCGGCGTCGGCAAACGCCTTTTTCCGGTTTCCCCAAAAGGCAATGGCCTTGACGTTTTTCGAGCCGGCCACCGCACCGGTTCCGGTCCGCCCGGCACTGCGCCAGTAATCGTTCTCCAAGACCGCAAAGCTGACCTTATTTTCACCGGCCGGTCCGATGCAGACCACCCCGCATTTTTTCGTTTCAGGGCGATGTTGCTTGATCCATTCTTTGACACGGTCTTCGGTTTTAAAGGTATCCCGGCCCCAAAGATCTTCCGCAGAATGAAAATGAACCGCTTCTTCACAGATTTCGAGCCAAACCGGTCTCCGGGCAGCACCGGTTATGACTACGGCATCGAACCCCGTGCCACTCATATGTTCGGCCACCGTACCGCCTGAATAAGATTCCGAGAAATAACCGGTCTGGGGGGATTTGGTATAAACGCCGTGGCGGCATGAGCCCCATACCGGACTTCCCGTAACCGGTCCTGAAGCGAATATGAGAAGATTCCCAGGACCCAGGGGATCGACCCGGGGAGGATTAAGGTCGAGCAAAAGATGCGTCGCAAGCCCTTTCCCACCCAGACAGGTTTTCAGGATTTGGTCGTCAACCGGTTCAATCCTATAGGTTTCCTCGTTCAAATCTATTTTTAAAATTTTTCCATAAAATCCATACATTTTTTCACCCCTCGGTTAATAAGTATTTATACACGGATGAATTTACGGGGTCTGTTTAGACAAAAGTTTATGTGGTTTACAGTGTGTTGCCGGTGGACGACTCAACATCATACTAGAAGCCATCTCAAAATAAAGATTTTGGTTCAAGATCCCCCGCTAAAACCCAGCGGGATAAAAAGGCGGAGCAGAGTTTTAACCCGCCCCGTCTGTTGACGGGATCTTCGACACGCATACTTCAAGTATGTCGAGGACTTAAAACGAGGCTCCAACGCCGAAATTGGGCCAAAAGATTATTTTGAGATAGCTTCTAAAACAAATTATAACCCAAGATAGGCGGTCTTGATGTGGGGATCGTTCAGGAGATCTTTGGCCGGACCTTCCATGGCAATTCGGCCATGCTCCAACACATACCCACGATCACTCAAACTGAGTGAATGCATAACATCCTGCTCGACCAAAAGCACGGTCGTGCCCTGATCTGCAATCTTGCGTACGGTCTGGAAAATGTCTTTGATTAGAATCGGCGCCAGTCCCAACGACGGTTCATCGAGCATTAATAACTTGGGCATGGCCATTAGACCTCTGCCGATGGCCACCATCTGTTGTTCACCTCCTGACAGGGTCATTGCCAACTGGGACGCTCTTTCCTGCAGCCGTGGAAGCAGGGTATAGACCTCTTCAAGGGTGGTATTCATGTGCTGGTCGGCACGGCTGTTGTACGCCCCGACGATGAGGTTGTCTTTCACCGACATCAAGGTAAAAAGCCGCCGTCCTTCCGGCACCTGCACGATTCCGCATTCCACGATTTTTTCCGGAGGCGCGGTTTGGATGGCTGTCTCTTCGAAAAAAATTTCCCCTCTGGCCGGATGCATCAATCCGGAAATCGTTTTTAACAATGTCGACTTGCCGGCGCCGTTACCCCCGATAATACTGACCACTTCGCCTTCGGCGATTTCCAGAGAAAGGTCGAAAATAACCTGTACGTCTCCATAATTAACATCGATGTTTTTAACCTCAAGAAACGACATATTCATCCCCCAGGTATGCTTTGATCACGTTTTCATCGGAGGCGACCTCCTGGGGAGAGCCCTCGGCGATTTTGCTGCCGAAATGGATCACCACGATCCGGTCGGAAAGGGCCATGATTGCACGCATAATGTGTTCAATGACAAAAATAGTAATTCCCTGATGGCGCAGGTTTTGAATAATCTGTACCATCTCATCCACCTCGGCGGGCCTTAACCCCGCCATAACTTCATCGAACAGCAGCAGTTTAGGTTCAGTGGCCAGGGCACGAGCAATTTCTAAGCGCTTGCGTTCGGCAATGGTCAGATTCCCGGCTCTCTCGTCTTTCTTATCTTCAAACTGAAGCAGCTTCAGAACCTTTAACGCCTTTTCCTCGGCAACGGAAGTTTTATCCGTGGTGGCAAAGCTTCCAACCATAACATTGTAAAGCACACTCTTGGAGGAGAAGGGCTTCACAATCTGGAAGGTTCGGGCCAACCCCTTTTTGCAAAGATTCCAGGGCTTGCTCCGGTTGATTTTTTCACCGGCAAAATAGATTTCACCCCCGGTGGGCGGATATACACCGGCAATACAATTAAATGCCGTAGATTTACCGGCGCCATTGGGCCCTATCAGGCCCAGGATCTCCCCCTCTTCAATGCTGAGGCTCAGTGAATCAACGGCCCGAAGACCGCCAAAATCTTTTACTAGATCCTTTATTTCAAGAATATTCATGGGTTATCTCTTTCTGCTCAGTCCCCCCGAAGATTTTATCCAGCAGCCTGTTGTAGAGTCTGGTCAGGGGCTCTTGGAGACCGCGGGGCTGATAAATCATCACCAAAATGAGAACGATACCGAAGATAATCAGATGAAGTCCCGGAAGGGTGGCACCAAAGTAAATCCGTGAAAAATCGCTCACCGGCCGAAGAAGAAGCGCCCCCAGCACCGGCCCGGCAATGGATCCCCGGCCACCGATGAGGGCAATAAAAGCGATTTCAAATGAAAGGTCCAATGAAATCACGCTTTTCGGGTGAATGTACAGCGTAAATTGAGCATAAAAGGTCCCGGCCAAGGCGGTAAAAAAGGAACTCATGGCCATGGCGATCAGTTTGGCCCGGGCAACGTTGACCCCCAGTGCCATGGCGGCTTCGGGTTCTTCACCGCCGGCGTTCAAGTAGTAACCCAGTTTTGAGCGGGAAATAAAATAGGTGATTGCAAGGATCCCCAGAAGCATCACCAGTATAATATAGTAATACGGCTCTTTTCCGTTGAACATGTAGTTGACAAACCCGATGTTTGTGGGGGGGATCTGAAAACCCCTGGGGCCATTGATCTTGAACGGTCCGAGATAATCGATGTTTTCCACCATAACCCGAATCCCCTCAGCGAAGGCAATGGTGGCCAGAGCAAAATATGCGCCCCGCATTTTAAACGTGGGCAGTCCGATCAGGACTCCGACAATAGAGGCCAGAATGCCGCCGACGATCATGCCCAGCCAGGGGCTGATGCCGTACTGGAGGGACAGGATGGTGGACGCATAGGCCCCGATGCCGACAAATGCGGCGTGCCCCAACGGGAGTACGCCGGCAAAACCGCCTACTATATTCCAACTCGTGGTCAGATAGGCATACAAATATAGTAGAATTAATATATGGAGATACGTAGGACTTCGGAGCACCAGTGGCAGACCAAAGGCCACAACGCCCACCAGGGCCAAGGCAAATCTATTTATGTTTTGACGCGTCATGATATTCCCTGAAAAATTATTCACTACCAGTCGTATTTAACTCCGAACAGCCCCGAAGGCTTGACGAAAAGGACCACCAGAAACAGACCGTAAACAATGGCTTCCGTCCATGTGGCGGTCATAAACTGGGGCGCGATGGATTCGATCAGACCGATGATGATCCCGCCCAGGATCGCTCCGCCGATGCTTCCCAACCCCCCCAGAACCACGATGATGAATCCTTTAATGTCGAAGAGCACCCCGACAGAGGGGAAAATATTATAAAAGGGTACAAGGGTCACCGCCGCAATTCCGGCGGTGGCCGTTCCGATCCCGAAAGCGACGTTATATACCTTGAACTGGTTGATGCCCATCAGGCTGGCGGCTTCGCGATCGAGGCTGGTGGCACGTATGGCCCGGCCCATACGGGTCTTTTGCAGGAACCAGTAGACCGCCCCAGCGGTGATAATCGCCGTTACAAATCCCCATAATTTGGGAACGGATATCAACATTTCTCCCATTTCCAGCATTTTCCCTTTCAGGGGGTTGTCCTGAATATTGCGGTACGTCGGGCCGAATATGAGCAGGGTAAGGTTGTCCAGAATATACCAGACACCGGTGGTTATGATAATCACCGTGATCGGCTCACGAACATCCTTTTCAGCTTTGAAAATGGGTTTGATGACGATGTCTTGGAGATAATATCCGAAGAGATACATGACAGGCGCGACGATAATCAGCGCAACATATGGATGCACCCCGGTCAGTATGATGGCCCAGTATGCTACGTACATCCCCACCATCAGAAGGGACCCGTGGGCAAAGTTAATGACCTTCAGGACACCGAAAATAAGGGTCAGTCCTAAGGCCGTCAGGCCGTAAATCGACCCCATGAGAACACCGTTGATCGCATCTTCCAGAATATAGATCATCTCATCAACTCAATAAGAAAAAAGGAACGATTATAAGGGAGCGTCGTCTTGTGAGCGACGCTCCCGGTTTTAAAGCCGCGTTGTCGGTTATTTTTTCGGCATTGGGAATGTGGGCGTATAACCGGCGCGACGGGCGTTTTTTGGCCATACGGTGATGCGTTCCAAACCCTTGCCCAGATCGTTGATCTGAACCATCACCAGTGCAGCGTGCTTGTTCTGGCCGGTCTTGTCGAATTCAACGGCATCGTAGCCCACGATCATGCCGGGCCCGCCCGTCAAATTTGTGGTCGCCAGTGCCTGGCGAATTTTAGCCGGATCCAGGGACCCCGCCCGCTCCAGGGCGTCTTTGAGGACATACATGGCCAGGTAAGCGTCCACAGCTTCGCCGGTAAGATTGGATCCATACTTGGCATTGTACTTGGCATTGGCCTCCTTGGCACCGGGTTTGTTGACGTCGGTCTCCCACTCAACGATATCAAAGATATACTGTCCGTTCTTCCCTGCTGCTTTCAAAAAAGACGGGTCGGCATGTCCACCCCCGCTGCCGATGATGGCTTTTAATTTCACTTTATACTCGGCCAGGGTGTTGGTCAGCAAAATCGCGTCCGCTGCATTGGAGACCAGCATCAATACATCGGGGCGGGCGCGTTTAATTTTTTGAGCCACCGGACTCAGATCCGTGGCGGTAGACGGATAGGGTTCATCCAGAACGACCTTGTAACCGGCTTTTTCAGCCAGCGCCTTCCATTGTCCGGCAAACCCTTTGCCCCAGTCACCGTTTTCATAGACAAAGGCCAGTTTTTCCACCTTGGTATTGAATTCTTTTTCCATGTCCTTGAGAAAGGCAAACTGGTCACGGGTCCACCAACTGTCTTTGGCGGCAATTCTGAATACATTCTTGAAACCCTGTTCGGTGATTTTGTCGGCCACAGACACCGGAACGATGAACGGAATGCCGTACCGCTCGGCCACTGCAGACGTCGGGTAACTCACTGCGGAGTTCCAACAGCCGGTTAACACATTGACCTTTTCGGTATTAATAAAACGTTCGGCCTCGGAAACACCCTTTTCCGGTTTGGATTCAGAGTCGGCGTAAACCATTTCCAGCTTGGCCCCCCCTAAAGACTTAATACCACCGGCAGCATTGATCTCTTCGACCGCCATTTCACGGGCGTTTTTACCCTGCTGGCCCACCGATGCCGAAGGTCCGGACAGCGGTATGATATTGCCGACTTTAACCACTGTGTCCTTCGCCCATACTGAAGATGATTGCGGCAGAACGGCAAGAAAAGGGATGATTGCAAAAATGGCGATCAGCTTTAGTTTAAAGTTGGTTTTCATTTTTTAGTTCCTCCTTTGGTTTCAAAAGTTAACGTTTTTTCAACCCGACAGATTGAAGCTCCCTGCAGCCCGAAAGGGGAATTTTTGCTGTGGTCCAACATGCTCCAGGCAATGTTCTGCCTTGCGGGAGTGCTTCGTTGCGATTTTAAAAAATTTTATCCATTTTAATATTCCCTTGCGGATGCAGTTCAAACTTTGATGCGGTTGCCAAAGGAATAAAAGGTAAACTCTTTTGGGATTCCAATATTGATAAATTCTTCCAAAATCTTATCTGTCCGGCCTGGATCGATTTTTACCACCAGTATGGCCACGCCCCTGGTTTTATCGTGATGAATCTTCCATTCAAAAATTCCCAGTTTCAAACGCGAGATGATATCAAAAACTTCTTGAAACTCATCTTCTTCGGGCGATCCCTCGGACTTTTCAAAAATCACGTAACTGTAGGCAGGATCGAGTGTGCGCTTGATCTTCTCAAACACCGGTAAATTGAGTTTGGGCGGTACGTTCATGTCATTTGGAAAGGGACGTGAGCCCTTCTTCGATTATGGTCAGACCTTTATCCAGCAGTTCGTCGGTTATGACCAGAGGCATCAAGGTTCGAATAACGTTTCCATGGTTGCCGCAGGCCAGTATAATCAGCCCGTTGTCATAACAAAATTTCACCAGCGCCTTGGCCGCATCGGTGGCGGGCTCTTTGGTCTCCCGGTCTTTAACCAGTTCCAGAGCCAGCATGGGACCCATTCCGCGGACGTCCCCGACCAGCTCATATTCCTTTTGAAAGGCATCGAACCGTTTCCTTAGCTTTTTCCCCAGGGACTCGGCAGATTGAAGCAGATTTTCCTCTTCAAAGATTTCCATTACGGCAAGACCCGCACGGCAGGCAACCGGATTCCCGCCATAGGTGCCGCCCAAACCAAAGGGGTGTACAGACGCCATTATTTCTTTCCTCCCCACCACCGCACTCAGGGGCATCCCTGCAGCGAGGCTTTTGGCCACGGTCATCAGATCCGGCACCACGTTCCAGTGCTCCATGGCGAACATCTTGCCGGTCCGCCCCATCCCGGTTTGAATTTCGTCACTGATAAACAGAATCCCGTTGTCACGGCATATTTTTATCAGTTTGGGGAAATATTCCGGCGGTGGCGTTATAAAACCGCCTTCTCCGGTGATGGGCTCTGCAATAACCGCGGCAATTTTTTCTGCGGCCACGTGGCTGATGAAGAATTCTTTCAGATGATCCGCACAGGCGATATCGCAGCCCGGGTATTTGAGACCCAACGGGCAACGATAACAGTAAGCAAACGGCATGCGGTAAACTTCCGGCGCAAAGGGACCGAATCCGAACTTGTAAGGCTTGACCTTGCTGGTCAGGCTCATGGTCAAGAGGGTGCGACCGTGGTAACCGTTTTCAAAAGCGACAACCGCGGGTCTTTGGGTGTAGTACCGGGCAATTTTGACCGCATTTTCAACGGCTTCGGCCCCGCTGTTTATGAAAAGGGCTGTTTTCGGAAAATCACCCGGCGTTGCAGCACACAACTTGTCCGCCAGAGTCACAACCGGCTCATACGGTAGCACCATGAAACACGTGTGCGTGAACTTCTCTGCCTGATCTTTGATGGCCGCAACCACTTTGGGATGGGAATGCCCGACATTCATCACGCCGATACCGCTGGTGAAGTCGATGAACTCCCGGCCCTCCACATCCCGGATCAGCGCACCTTTGGCTGATGCAACGTACGTGGAAGTCAGACTTCCATGCCCGGGAGGGATGCATTTATCCCGCAATTCTTTAAGTGCATTGTTTGTTGAATGGTTCATCGGAAACTCCTTGGGTTGAGATGGAACAGGTTGCTTTTAAAAATACATTCTTATAGATATCCAGCAACATGCGTGCCAAAATTGGATTAAATGGGCACAATAATAATCATTGTAGAAAGTTATTGATTTGTTGGCGGCAGAGATTTCAACCGATTGATTCACATATGAATCGAAACAAGGGTGTAAAACGTCTTGGGCAGAGGGTTCAGGGGTCGATTCAATAATGCATCAAGCGAAAAATTATAATAAATTTTTAATATCAATAAGTTATTAATTGTTTCGATTCAGTATTGCATCGAATCCCGATACAAACGATGCTTTTTCAGTTTGCGAACGACCGTTGGTTGACTTATCTTCAAATACCGTGCCATTTCCCGGGTTGACTTGCAGCAGGCCATGGCATTTTGTAAAATTTCCTTCTCAACATCCAGGATCTGGTGGGTCAAACCCTTTGTGTGATGTGCATCCATCGCCGAGGCGGTGTATTGGCCGGCATCCATTGAAAGGCTCTGATGGATCATCTCGTCAATGGACTCATGTTCGCTCATGACCACAGCCTTTTTAAGAATGTTTTTCAATTCCCGGATATTGCCGGGAAAGGGAAACGCCTGGAGCATCTTTAGTGCTTCAGAAGAAATTCGGCGGGTTAACCCATATTCTTTCCCGTATTTTTTCATATAGACGTTGACAAGCTCAAAAATATCCTCGGGTCTTTCCCGAAGTGGCGGAATCTTTATGGTAAACGTATTGAGCCGGTAAAACAGATCCTTCCGAAACCGTTTCTGTTTTACCCGGGCCGCCAAATCTCGGTTGGTTGCGGCAATAATCGTACAATCAATTTTTTTTGATTTGAGCCCGCCCAGGCGCATGATCTCATGATCATCCAAGTATTTCAGAAGCTTGGCCTGAAGGGAATGTGGCAGATCGCCGATCTCATCCAAAAAAAGAGTCCCTTCCCGGGCCAGTTCGAAAAGACCGGCTTTACCTTCCTGCCGGGCGCCGGTGAACGCACCTTTTTCGTAACCGAAGAGTTCGGCTTCCAGGAGATTTTCCGGCAAGGCCGCACAGTTGATCTGAATAAAGGGGTTTTTCCTTCGACGGCTGTTTTTATGAATGAACTTGGCCAGAAGCCCTTTGCCGGTTCCCGATTCTCCCAAAATCAAGATGTCGGACGCCTGCAGATGCGCAAGTTTAAGGGAGAGTTGAAGCACTTCCTGCATGCTTCTATTTTCAGCAACGATCTTTTGATCTTTCAGCTCCAACACACTCAGTTCGGCCAGCTTGTCCTTGATTTTTTCCGTGACCATACGGGACTGTTTCAGCTGATCCTGAATGGCGTTCAATTGGGTCATATCCCGCTCATTGACCACCACTAAAAAAATATCCCCCTTTTCGTCAAAAGCCGGCGTGCCGGTGGCCAATATAATTTTATTGGTCCGCTTCATATGCTGGAGCACACTGACCTGGCGTTTGGTTTCCAAGACTTCCAGAGTGACCGAACGATCAAACAGGCCCCCCGCTACAAGATCGGATATTTTCTTGCCGATGATCTGCTTTGCCTGAATTCCATTGAGCTTCTCCGAGGCATCGTTGATATCGATGACTTTTCCCTTGCCATTACAGACCCAAATCCCGTCGGAAGACGCATTAAAAATGGTTTCCAGCTGACGATTCAGACATCGGTATGATTCCAGTTTTTTCGCCGCACTTTCAAATTGCTTCAATTCCTGAAAATTGCACACCGCACCCTTGATTTGCTTACGCCAATGAATCAAGGTGATATTGAGCACCAGATCGACGGTCTTTCCGATGATGTGATGGCCCAACTTAGACCTGCCGGTTTTCAGACACTCCATAACCTGGGGCCCGGTTAACGGCAGAAGCTTTGAAATA
>JAHECI010000442.1 GCA_024641825.1 Desulfobacterales bacterium
ATGTGCCAAAATTCGCGCGTGCCCACTAGTTTGTGCAATATTAATTTTGACTGAATTTCTGATAAAATTATTTTACGCCGTCTCGATTCGATTTCCGTTGCACAACTTCTCTTGTTCCACAGACCGCATTAACGACCTGAACCTCAACCTGCTTTCGATCGCGATTTTCCATGCAGAATGAACAACCGTCAATATTTTATCTTGGAGGGCATTATGCAATGTTGAAACAGGCCACATGAAATCACTTTTCATCTCGACAGAAAATACATCAAAGGAGGTTGGGATATGAAACATCTGATATTGCCATTGTTATTAATTATTTCTCTTTATTCGGCAAATGCCTTTGGCCAATGTATAAAAGGTGATTGTGATAACGGTCAAGGTGCGTATACGTATTCCCATGGCACCGAATATGACGGTCAGTGGAAAAACGGCCGGTTAAACGGGCTAGGGATTCTAACCTATCCGGATGGCAGTCAATATGCGGGTCAATGGAAGGATAACCAACGACATGGGAAAGGAACGTATATTTATTCCGGCGGCAGTAAATATGTGGGTCAATTTGAGAATAATCGACGGAATGGCGAGGGTACCTATATCCATCCTGATGGGAGTAAATACGTGGGCCAGTTCAAGGACGGTGAGCGAAACGGAAACGGAACCTATACCTTTTCCGATGGAAGCACATATGTGGGACAATGGAAGAACAATCAACGACATGGAAATGGAACGTATACGTTTCCGGACGGCGGCACCTATGCGGGACAATGGAAGAACAATCGATACGTTGAAATCCTTAAACCCCCTACCCCACATATCCTTGATTCAAAAAATATTGCCGAAAAAAAATCCCGGAAAGCGGACTCGTTCATGTCTTCCAAAGTTTCCAAGAAATTTTCGAAGCAGCGTTATCACACGGTCAATTCAGGTGAATCCCTATGGGGTATCAGCCGCCGGTACGGCTTGACGTTGGAAAATATACGATCTATGAACAAGCTGACCGATAGATCTGTTATTTATCCGGGACAAAAACTTTTGGTCACGCTCTAAACGGGAAAATAGGATGCCGCACAAGGTTACATGGAATCACCGGCCATTAAAAGCGTATTTGAAACCAGATTGACCAATCCCCATATGGCGTCCGCCGAGAGATGCCGCTCAATGGATCGATCAAAAAGAACGGACAGATTCGGCTCAAATTCATGGTCCCCTTCCCAAAGGAGGTAATACAGGGGAATCTTGGGCAGGGGTGAAAATTTGTAGGCAGCATCGGCAAGGTCCAGAAACTCGCCGTTCAGGCTTTCGGCAGCTTTTTTAAACCCCCTGATATCTCTTCCGAACCGTTTTAATACAGGACCGGTTTTAAGGGTATGAGGACCTTGAAAAAAATGCGCGTCTTTAAGGTCGCTGACACTGATCATTTCTCTGCGGATGAGATCCGGCATTGCATTCAGGAGGTAGACCAGAATCACCAGTTCCAAAAGGGGGTTGTCTATTTTTTCACCCCGATCCGGATATATTCGCCGGAGACAGCGGTTTTCAATATCTACCAGGATATCCTTGTCTAAGAAAAGGATCCGCAATCCCCCGGAATCATGGGATATGGCAAGGGAACGTTCGCATACCCGTTTCATATCCATTTTTTTTAAATCATCCCAGTACTTGGGCGGGACTTTTATTATACTATTTTTAGGTTTCCCTGGCATACCGATAAACTTTCATTTTAAGGAATTGACCGGACCGATCCCTCATTTCAGTTCAAGTCTGGCCACAGACTCAATGTGATGGGTATGTGGAAACATGTCGACGGGCTGGACTTCCAGAACAGCATAACGGTCTTTCAACATCTCCAGATCCCTTGCCATGGTAGCGGGATTGCAGGATACATAAACAATTCTTCCGGGGGCCATATCAATTATCCGGCGGACAACATCCTTGTGCATGCCGGCCCTGGGAGGGTCAATGATCATCACATCGGGGCGGGAGGTAAATTTATTAAGCCCTTCTTTTATATCCCCGAGGATAAAGCTGCAATTTGAGACCCCGTTTAAGCGACAGTTGTTCATTGCGTCGGCTACCGCACTTTCAACGATTTCCATACCAATCACTTTTTTCGCGGATCCGGATAAATATATGGCAATCGCTCCGGTGCCGCTGTAAAGATCCACAACCGTTTCCTGCTCTGTCAAATCTGCATAATCCTTTACCGTCTGGTACAACCGTTCAGCACTCCGGGTATTGGTTTGAAAAAAAGAATTTGCCGATATCTCAAATTCGAATTCGCCGATTTTATCCTTGATACAGGGAAGCCCGGAAAGCGAAATTTCACGTTCGCCGATGGCAATTCCGGCTTTGCGTGAAGTGATATTGTTTACCACCGAGACGATTTGAGGGTAGGTTTCCACCAGCTGGTCTGAAAGCTGTTTAACCGTGTCCCGGTCTTCGGTTGCCGTGACGATATTGACCATCCACTGGTTGTAGGCCACAGAATGTCTCAGCATTAGAAAACGCCAGAAGCCGACATGACTGCGGAGTCCATAAACCGGGGCATCTGAATTTCGGATATACCTTCTCACATCATCGAGAATCGGGTTCCCGAGCTCGGGTTGAAGCAGGCATGCTCGGGTATCCAGAACTTTGTAAAATGTCCC
>JAHECI010000443.1 GCA_024641825.1 Desulfobacterales bacterium
GCCGGAAGCTCCATGTGCTTTCCAAACAGAGAATGGTATACTTTGACGCGATGAGATTCCATCTGAGGAGGTATTGCCGGATCATAGTGTATGTAACGGACGCCTTTGGCTTTTGAGTCCCGAAACATCTCCTCGTTTTCAACACCGTACATCTGCATATCCCGGTAAAGAATATAGATGTGTGCATCCGGATTCTGATCCTTGACCAGCATGGCATTTTTAACCGCTGTCTGGCAGCAGATTCTGGAGCAGTATGGCCGTTCTTCATTGCGAATGCCTACGCACTGGATCATGACGATATTCTTAATTTCCGGGTTCGGGCCCTCCTTGAGTCGTTGTTCAAATTCAAACTGCGTGATGACGGTTTGCCCGTCATATCCATACATCCCGTGGGGTACAAAAGGAGTCCCGCCAACAGCCACCACAATCACACCGATGTCGATGGTTTTGATGCCGGTCCTGGTTTCAATGCCCACCTGGAATTTACCGATAAATCCCTTCACATCCACAACACTGGCCTCGGTGAAGACCGTTACTTTCGGGTGGTTCATTATTGCCCGGACCTTTTCCTGGACGAAATCCTTTGCATTGATCATGCTCGGTCCGATTCTGTTCAACTGGTTCAGCATGCCCCCGAGAGATGTCTCCCGTTCCACCAGAACCACTTCATATCCGCGATTGGCCAGACCCAGCCCTGCGGTCAATCCGGCTATCCCTCCGCCGATGATCAGTGCTCGGGGAGTCACCTTAGAGCTAATGGGGTTCTGGGCTTTCAACAGGGCTGCCTTGGCAACTCCCATGGCCATAAGGTGTTTTGCTTTTGCCGTACCGTCTTCTTTTTCTTTCATGTGTACCCAGGAACACTGGTCCCGGATGTTGACCATTTCAAACAGATAAGGATTCAGGCCTGCCTCTTCACAGGAGCTTCTGAACAGGGGCTCATGGGTTCTTGGGGAGCAGGAAGCCACCACTACCCGGTTTAGGTTGTGGTCCTCGATGCCCTTTTTAATCTCATTGATTCCGGTCTCGGAGCAGGTATACAGGTTCCGCTGGACAAAGGTCACATGGGGAAGGGTCTGGGCATAATCGGCCAGCGCTTCCATGTCCAGATACCCGGCGATATTAGACCCGCAATGGCAAATGAACACGCCGATTCGGGGTTCGGTATGGTTATTTTCAGGCAATGGCTTTTTCCTCTTCTAAGTTCGATTGGAAAATAATTTCAGCGGCCCGCTCTGCGGCGCTTGACGCCTGGGCAACGGATTCCGGCACATCCATGGGCGATTCGGCACACCCGCACACAAAAATACCGGACACAGTGGTGTCTACCGGAGACAGAGCGCTGGTTTTCACAAAACCATAGTCATCCAGTGCGATTCCCAAAATTTTGGAAAGTTCAACCATCCCCTTTGAAGGTGCACATGCCGTTGCCAGAATCACCAGGTCAAAATCCCGGGAGTTGACCTTTCTTTCCCTGGTGTCTTCATAAATTACCACCGGATTATGTTCAGGACCTTCTGTGATCTCGGCTACCCTCCCGCGGACATAGGTAATGCCCGAGGTGTTTCCCCCGCGGACCTTATACTCTTCGAACCCTTTTCCCACGGCACGGATATCCATGCCGAAAATTGTGGAAGTGGTTTCGGGTTCATGCTCGTTGGCAATGATCGCCTCTTTGATGGAATGCATGCAGCAATAACCGGAACAAAACGGATAAAAGCGAAAGTCCCGTGATCCAACGCATTGAATAAAGGCCAGTCTTTTTGCCGGCTCAAAGGTTTTTGTTTTTTCCTTCAAGGCTTCAAGGGTTTGAACAATGCCCAGATGATCCTGGTATTTGTCCGCCCATTTCTTTAGGTCATCGTCACCCACATATTGTCCGGACGTATAGCTGGTATAAAATTCCTGAGATGTCTGGTTGTATTTCTTTTCAAATTTTTCCAGTACTCGACTCGATGTTTTGATGTTCTTTTCCAGTGGTTCGATGTCAGCTTTAACGGCAAGGTCCGAGGGACGGTCCACATGCCCGCCGGTGGGCCCGCTGGCACTTAAAAGCCTTTCAAATTCTATGGCGGTCACGACGTTTGGAATTTCCCGGTATCGATATTCGGGAATTAAAGACGGATCAAACACATCATATCCTGCCGCCAGGATAATAGCACCGACGTTAAGTTCCATAATTATGTCTTTTTGGTCGTAATTGATGGCGTCGGCCTGACAGATCTTTGCACAGATCCCGCATTTTTTGCCGTTGAGTTGTCTGCAATGGTCAGGGTCTATGGTTCGGGTGGAGGGGATGCCCTGGGCAAAATAGGCATAGACGGCCGTGCGGGTGCCCAAGCCTTCGTTAAAGGCATCCGGGACCGTGGTCGGACATTTTTCGCTGCACGCACCGCACCCCGTGCATTTGTTTTCTTCCACGTACCGTGCTTTTTTTCGAACAGTTACCTTGAAATCTCCGGCCTGTCCCTGGACGTTCTCCACTTCGCTATAGGCCAGAAGCTCAATATTGGGATGTCGACCGACATCCAGCATCTTGGGCGACAGGATTCAGATGGCGCAGTCGTTGGTGGGAAAAGTCTTGTCCAGTTGGGCCATCTTGCCGCCGATACTGGGAAGCTTTTCCACCAGGTGGACCTTTAC
>JAHECI010000444.1 GCA_024641825.1 Desulfobacterales bacterium
AACCTTGAGGTATTATTCCTCAAGTTGAGACGGTGTTACCACCGGGCCATATGTATTTCTCAGCGCCCCAACGCCTTCCTTTTGCGCATTAAGAATTTCAAACAGTTTTTCGGGAATATCGGGTTCTTTTCCATATGCCTTTAACTGCAAGTCTATTCTGGAAATGATATTGTCTATGTACAGAGAAAACTGCTTAACATACAGTTCTTCGGTGTATTCTTTGTCGATGATCGTTTTAAAGAGATTTTTCAGGTCATCGAAGGTCGGCAGATTTCCTATGGGGGTTTTAATTACATCGACCTCATTGTGCGCCAGTCTTTCCAGCCAGGCCAGCCAGACTTTTACATCCCTTTTTTCTCCGATCAGCTTGCTCGAAGTTCCGCCTCTGGCTTTATCCGTTAGAAAATAATTTAATCCTGCCATTACAGGTTTTTTGTCTGGGGCGATTTTTTCATTTCCAAAGAATTTAAATTGAGCATCCATATACTCTGCCAGGGATCCGGGGATAAAAGGGGCATTGGCCCACGGGGCGCGTTTAACGCCGGTGGCCCCGACTTCAGTGGCCGTTGCCGCAGACACGATGCAGGCACCGATGACGACCCCTTCATCGGAGTTTTGGGCGGCCCAGACCGGCGGCATGGTATCACTGTCTCTGCCGCTGTACGTCACCACTCTTGTTTCAACGCCGTTGGGCTCTTCGGAGATGGGCGAATAATTTGCCAGAGCAGATGAGGCCAAGGTGCATCGTGAATTGGGGTGAGATATGGGGATCTCTTTTCCATCTTTATCGGTCATCCCCTTTTCCCAGTGCCCCTGAAAATTCTTCCCTCTAAGTGGAGGATCTTCTCCATTTCCCGTCCAGTGGGGAACACCGTTTTCATCGATGAGGACATTGGACCATATCACTTCTGTACCCGGTTCTCTGAGAAGTTTCATCAGAAAGGGATCACCTTCCCAGTTTACATCTTCGACAATACCGAAAATACCGCATTCGGGGTTGATGGATCGGATACTCCCGTTTTCGTCGATCCACATCTGAGCAAGATCGTCGCCTACAAAATGGTTTCCCGCCATGGCCGTGGTCGTTTTGCCGCAACCGCTGGGTGCGGCGCCGGTGCACCAGGTGATACGGCCTCCGTTTCCGTTGACTCCGGTAATGAACATATGTTCCGACAGCTCATTGCCTCTGTTTTCATACACGGCTTTGTCGACGGAAAACCGGTGATTTCCTTTTTTCAGCAGCAACGTATTTCCGGCGTAGGTACAATTAAAACTGTATGTGGTTCGATGACTTCGATCCATGAATACCCGCGCATTGGGCAGATCTTGGGGTCTGTTTCGCCCTTCACTGTGGATATTGGTGTAAAAGTGACCCCGTCTGTCCACCTCCTTGTCAAAATCAGAAAAAGCATTTCTGTAAAGGATTTCAGCACTGTGGGAGACATACGCCGAACTGGTGATCTCCAGTGCCGGGTTCGATGCCGGCGAGCCGACGGGGCCCCGCATATAACATCCGACGATCATGGTTTTGCCGCGCATAATACCGGTCATCTTATCCTGAATATCTATCAGTGCTTTTGCCCGATCCATTTTGTTGGCAAGAGAACTGATATGTTCTTCTTCATTGGAGATGTAATAGGTGCGATCGATAATCCTTCCCTGTTCATCTTTGAGATCAAAATGGATGGTGTGTCCGTCCATGGGGAGTTTGGCTTCTTCTCCATTTTTCACCGCCAGCACCCTGATATACGCTTTATCCGACTCAGATCCGGTATTGATGAAAACAGTTTCCGGTTCACACATGACGATTGAGTTTGCTATTTTAAGAGCGACTTCCGGATTTTTTATTTCCTGTATTCTCGATAGATTTTTTTCGTCTAATCTATTTTCAAAAAGTCGCATTGCTGTTTCAAAAGTTGTGATGCCGCCAATATGGACAACAATATCTATCCCTTTCTTTTTTTGGAACATTCAGATTCTCCTTGATACGAGTTACCATTTTCGATTTTTTTTACATTAGGTTTGTGGATCTTCACGGTTTTGTCGGCGAGTATGAACCGATGATAATATCTTTTAATTTTCTTTTGGGCACGTGATGAACCCCCTTGCTGTCCCGCCAGTAACGAATCCCGTTGTCACTGCCGACATCTTCGATGACGATTTCTTCTTTGGGTTTTCCGATTGCAATGACCAGGGGGATTTTAAACCCGGGGTCAATATTGAGTATATCCCGGAGTTTTTGACGTTTTATCGATGCGATCATACAGCCGGCAAGGTCTTTCTCTCTGGCGCCCAAAAGAATACTCTGGGCGGCGATACCGCAGTCGTATCCAACCCAATCGTTGGCTTTTTGTGAATCACTCAGCATAATGATATATCCCGAGGGTTTTTCCCCCTCTTCCGGACCCGGCCACTCTTCGATATAGCCCGCCCAGCCCAGACACGGAAAAATCAGAGCATTCTTTTGAGGATCGGCGGAAAGAATATATTTTAATGGTTGTAAGTTGGCTGCCGATGCAGAGAGTCTCGCAAGGTCGACGAGTTCGGTTAAGGTGTCCAGGTCCACGAGGTGTTCCTGGAAAAATCGGCGGCAACTTCTGTTTTTTCTAATCAAATCTGCGATCATAAAATTTGAC
>JAHECI010000445.1 GCA_024641825.1 Desulfobacterales bacterium
CCGTTTCAACCGGATCCGTGTAATTGAATTCTTCGAGAACATCGTCCTGTTTGGGATGCCGGCCTTCTCTCAAGAGAATTCCCCGCTGGAGATTGAATATTCGTTCGCCAAATCGATTCAGACCGGTTTCATCGGTCTCAACGCCGGTAACGGCGGAAAATATTCGACGTTCCAGATCCGAATCGCCGACCCGATCCGGCGTATTCCAGGAAACCATCATCGGCCAGCAAGAGTCGCACAGCAACAGACTGTCTTTAACGTAGGTACGATCGATTATTTTAACCGCTGCCGCGGCTTTTCCTTCATGGGTATTTAGATCCCATGCCTGGTCATGGCCCCAGAATTTTGTCGCAGCCGCCCGAAACACCTCGGAGGTCACCGGTGAGGCTTTGGGATCGGCCCGATTCATGACCCACAATCCGGTTATCCAGCTTATTTCGTGGAGCATGGCGATGGGCTGTCGGGGTTCAAATGCGTACAGCAGACCGTTCATCAAATATTCCCGGGCGGAATATGTGGCGCCGTCCCCCACACCGGACACCTCGTTTGAAAAATGAGCTTTGGCCCCATCCCCGAGCTTTTCCCCGGCTCGAAGAAGGCCTTCGGCCAGAATATCGCCGAATCCCTCTCGACGGGCGATCATATTGGCGAAGGTTTCAAAAAATTCACGGGTACCCAGTTTTGAAATATCGAGCCCGGTCTCTTTGTCCGTAAGATATCCCGACTGATAACACGCATCCATCCATTGAAGGATATTCTGCATTTCCATGGTACAGATGGAGAGATCGTTACAGATGCCGGTGGCATCCACAGCGGTTTCCGTGGACTCCCCCGGACGTCTGAAAACCCAGGGCAGATAAACGAACATGGACTGGCATTTTCTGACAACCTCTTTCCCGGAGGCCGTTCGATACGCATTTCTATATTTACAATCCAAACCGCATTGATAACAGGACGATTTTCCGGTTCGACGAACCTGCGCTTCGGGAAACGGGACCGACAGCGGATCCCGCCGGTTCAAACGGACGGCCAGTCGATTGAGGGCCTTTAATTCTTCGGGCTTTGCCACCAACGGATGTCCCGTGCCCAATACCGCAACGGCCTTGAGGTTTTTGGATCCCATGACCCCACCGAATCCACCGGTGGCGCTCCCTTCATTATCTGTCATCAGGTTGGCGTTCCGGCACATATTTTCACCGGCGACCCCCGTGGTTACAAATCGAACATTTTTACCATGGGTCTGTTTTAGGATATCCCGAACATCATACACACCCTTTCCCCAAAGCAACGACGCATCCAGAATTTGGGTTTTCCCATCATGGATCCAGATATAGACCGGTTTTTCAGATCGCCCTGAAATGACGATGCCGTCGTAGCCGGCCCTTTTTAAATAGGGCCCGAAAAATCCGCCAAGGTTCCCGTAACAGAACCCTTCGGGCATCCGCATGGGGGATTTTCCCACCACCTCAAACCGGGAAGCACCTTGTACACCGGTGGCACCCAAAGGACCCGTCATGAGAATCAGGCAATTTTCCGGATCGAACGCACCCGCCTCAGGTCCCACTTCATCCCAATAAATCCGCGTTGCAATTCCGCGTCCGCCAAGGAAACGGTCTGCGTAGTCCAGGGTCTTCAGTTCGCTGATTCTCAGATGAGAAAGGTCTATTTTTAGTATTTTCCCGCACCATCCAAATAAGTCAGCATTCATGGTTCCCTCCTCATTGCTTGATCACACACAATACCAGACCCCTTTTATTGTACCAATGGTTATGTTAAGATATTTATTGCCTGAATTTTTCACGAATCGGAGGCTTTCATATGCAAGGCACTTAAGGGCGAAGCCATAGTGTGAACCTATTGCGAACCCTTAATAACGCAGCAGATGAAAGCCTCGGGCTCACCCTTTGGGTGAAAATGGATGAGAAAAAAGATCATCATCCGATATACCCTTTGGGTAAAATATAAAGATTCTCATCCATTTTCATGCAAGATTCAGGTATTATATCGTTTGGCAGAACATTACACAAGTTGATATAATTTTAAGCATAACCCGCCCTGCCCTGGCAGAACTTGGGGACTCTTCCTCAATAGGGATGATCGCCGGAATCGGGAAACGACAATCTAACGTTTAATAAGGAGCCATATTGCCATGGATTCGCTGGAGATACTCGAGGACCGACTAAAAAAGATAGAAAAGAAAATCGAGGAAGCCAAACAGCACTTGCCGGCGCACTCCATAAAACCGCCGGTGATGATGACACTTCTCGACTTTGAAGATGAGCGTGACGCTATTATGGAGAAGATCAATTCCATCAGGAAGAAAAATGCATAAGCGGGTTCATTTAAAGTGTCGATCATGACCCTTCACTGTTTTTGGTTGGAATGGATATCACCGGTTCACCGGGTTTTCAGAAATTATAAATGTCACAACGATTTGTTGGTCACATATTAAAAGGACGGGGTATTTCCTCTCTCCTTCGATTCTCCAAGCCTCCTTTCCACAAATAAAACCAATTGATATTTTCCTTTAACGCAGGTTATTTTAAACGTAATAAAAAAAGTTGCTTCTTTTCCAATTTAGTTGGAGAAGAACCTGATCGAATTAATCGACTACTATATCCGCCAA
>JAHECI010000446.1 GCA_024641825.1 Desulfobacterales bacterium
CCCAGCCCGGACATAACATTTATCTCACCATCGACAATACCTTGCAGAAAACAGCGGAAATGCTTTTAGAGGGTGAGGCCGGTGCCGTTGCCGCCATGGATCCAAATACAGGGGATATCCTCGCATTGACCAGCGCGCCGTCATTCGATCAGAATATTTTTGTTGACGGCATGTCCCATAAGCAATGGGAGGCCCTTGTGTCCAACCCGCTAAGACCGTTGGAAGATAAGGTCATTCAGGGTGCATATCCCCCGGCATCCACCTTTAAGATAATAACGGCCATGGCCGGGCTCGAAGAAGGGGTCATCGACGAAAAGACGACGTTTTACTGCCCTGGACATTATAAATATGGAAATCGTGTATACCGATGCTGGAAACGCGGAGGACACGGCAACGTGAACGTTGTTAAAGCACTGGCTGAATCCTGTGACGTCTTTTTCTACCAGGTCGGCCAAAAGCTGGGCATCGATCGACTGTCCATGTACGCCAAAGCGTGCGGGCTGGGTTCTTTGACCGGAATCGATTTGGATCACGAAGAAGCAGGGCTGATCCCGACAGCAGCGTGGAAAAAGCGTCGAACCGGCAATGCCTGGCAGGGGGGGGAAACCCTTTCTGTGGCCATTGGGCAAGGCTATAATCTTGCAACACCCTTGCAGATGCTTGTTTTCACTGCAGCAGTGGCCAATGGCGGAGCATTGTATACCCCTCTGGTGCTCAAGTCCGTCAATACGGCCGACGGTGCGGTGGTGGTTCAAAGCAAACAGCGGTTGGTCGGCCGCCTGCCCACTGGTAAGGAAACATTTAGGATTATTAAAAAAGGTCTGAAAGAGGTTGTGAACGGCCCAAAAGGTACCGGTCGGATTGCCCATATCGACGGCCTGAGTGTCAGCGGTAAAACCGGAACCGCCCAGGTGGTTGGCCGCAGCAAGGACCCCAACTGGTCGGATAAAAATTTACCCGACCACCTAAAAGCCCATGCATGGTTTGTGGCGTATGCACCATCCGAGAATCCACAGATCGCTGTGGCTGTGGTTGTAGAGCATGGGGAGCACGGGTCAAGTGCGGCGGCACCGATTGCCAGGGAAATTATCAGAACCTACTTGAAAAAAGATGAAGTTCAACCCTAGGCTCCAATGAAATCAGCAGACCTTCAAGGCACAACGCCCCAAGGATTTCATGGGAATGAATATCACGGGACCGGCGGCATTCTTCAGGTTTGCCCGGCCAAAGCAAAGAACCCGTTTCAAAGGAGTTGGGGACTGCCGGCGAATATTGTCATCGATAGCATTGTTTTTAAATTATGGATAATCTAAACCCGACATCATGGATCATGTGGCATCAATCATGGGCGAGTTCCCGGTATCAGGAGCGTGGCTGAAATGATCGATCGGCGATTTGTAAAATACTTTGACTGGGGCTTGCTCGGGCTGACGGTGTTCATCGCAGGCCTGGGGCTTATCGCCCTTTACAGCGCTGTGGTATCAAATACGGCATCTCCTCAAAAAACGTTGTATTTCAAACAGTTGATATGGTATTCCGCCGGAATTTCCGTAATGGTTTTGTCTTTTCTGATCAATTACAAAACATTGGATCGATGGGCCCCTGCCATCTATATTCTGTGTATGTTGCTTTTAATATCCGTATTGATTTTCGGAAAGCATGTGGGTGGCGCAAGACGCTGGCTCATATTGGGGCCGGTCTCAATTCAACCGTCAGAACTTGCAAAAATTGCGGTGATAATCTCCCTGACAAGATATTATTCCAGACGGGCCGATATCGGAGGTTTGAGCTTGCGGGAACTTCTGACCCCCTTTATGCTCACGGTTATTCCGTTTATTTTGATCGTTAAGCAGCCGGATTTGGGAACCGCCATGCTCATCGTTCTGATTGCCGGTTCCGTGACTGTTTTTGTGAAGATTGAGCGTCGATCACTTTTGTGCCTCGTCACTGCCTGTACGGTGGCCGGCCCTCTGGTCTGGTTTTTTCTAAAAGCTTACCAAAAAAGGCGGATATTAACATTTTTAGATCCGGACCGGGACCCTCTGGGTGCCGGCTATCATATTATACAGTCTAAAATTGCCATCGGTTCCGGTATGATTGTCGGCAAGGGATTTTTAGAAGGGACTCAAAATGCCCTTTCTTTTTTACCCGAGCAGCATACGGATTTCATTTTTTCGGTTTTGGCCGAAGAATGGGGGCTTATGGGCTCTTTGCTCCTTTTATGCCTTTTTCTATTGCTCATTATTTGGGGATTGAACATTGCTTACAGATGCCGGGAACCCTTCGGAACGATCCTTGCCGTCGGCGTGACCGCAATGATATTCTGGCATGTGTTTATTAATATCGGTATGACCATGGGTCTGATGCCGATTGTCGGTGTGACACTGCCTTTCATCAGTTATGGTGGTTCATCGGTCATCACCACAATGATTTGCATTGGGTTGTTGCTGAACATCAGTATGCGGCGGTTCCTTTACGAACAATAAGATGAACCGGGTTATGGGAAAATTTTGACAAATTTATGAAAAAAAACCTTTGACAACATTTATGGCTGATGTTATAGACCGCCGTGTTTAAAATACGATAAAAAATGAGTGGTCGTAATTTTTAAAAAAATGCA
>JAHECI010000447.1 GCA_024641825.1 Desulfobacterales bacterium
AGTACCACGCATCCAACTGGTGATCGGGCCGGATAACGGGGCGGCCAATTACGGCATGTGCGGCAGGGCGTACAGGCCTCATTTTCTCTTCTCCACCATGCGGGCCAGAACGTCTGTCATGAGCGGTCGAAGTGCGGCCGGAGTTCTTCTTTCCATCGAAGAGCGAAAACGTGACCGGCAGAAAACTCCCATGAGCGAAGCGGAAAAAGAAGCCTTCAGCCAGGAGATGATCACAAAATACGACGGGGAAGCCCACCCCTTTTACTGTGGTGGGCGTCTTTTGAATGACCGGGTCTTAAAATTCTCTGAAATTCGCAACTGGCTGGCCATGGCGTTCGAGGTGAGTCTGCTGAGAAAAATCGGCGATCCGTCTTTTGGCAACTTTCGGTTTTGACGTTAAATATAAAAACATTCATTTAAAACATCCTATCAAAGGAGAAAATATGGAACTGACATACCCGAAAAAGGTGGTACTGGGAGATATTACGGTAAGAGATGGGTTCCAGCATGAAGAAAAATTTATTCCCACCGATGCAAAGCTGTGGGTGGCCGAAGAGCTTATTCTTGCCGGATTCAAGCGTTTGGAAGTCACCAATTTCGGCAATCCCAAAGTGATGCCCCAGTTCAAAGACGCCGATGACGTATCAAAGCGCCTGCATGCCAGTAAGAAAGTCGGCCATTTATTGAAAGATGTCGAAATTACCGCCATAACCATCCGGGAAAAAGCTGTGGAGAGAGCCATCCAGGCGTGTAAGGAAGGGTATGGGCCGGACCGGATACTGTTTATGGTCTCCACCAGCGAATCCCATCACCGAACCAACTCCGGGCTTTCACTCGAAGAATACTGGAAGATGTGTGAAACTTATATTCCAAAAGCCCACGATGCAGGAATGAAAGTCTGCGGGACCGTGAGCACCATCTGGGGCTGCCCCATCGAGGGCCCCACGGAAATGAAAAAAGCCATTGAGTTTACACAGCGGTGGCTTGACATCGGGGCGGACGATATCGAGCATGCCGATCATGACGGATCTGCCCCGCCCAACAAAGTGTACGAATATTATTCCATGGTTCTCGATGCAATTCCGGATCCCTCCAAACATGTGGCCCATTTCCATGTCACCCGCGGTTGGGGGCTTGCCAATGTCCTGGCAGCGCTTCAGGCCGGAATCACCCATTTCGAATCGACCCTGGGCGGCACCGGCGGACAGCCCGCCAATTTTTTAGACGGTGTTCCGGTTCCCGGCACCGGAGAATACTATTATCAAGACCCGGGGATCGTGGGCCTTGTATCCACGGAAGACATGGTGGTCATGATGGATGAAATGGGGATCGATACCGGTATCGATGTGGACAGGGTCCTCAGGATAGGCCGTATGCTGGAAAAGATTTTGGGCCGAAGGCTCCGCTCAGAATGTGCACATACCGGAAGAATACCCAAAGGATTGACCGGACGGTTATAACCCGGGTCCAAAAGACCCGATTTTGATTTACCCATAGAAAGCAGAGAATTTTAGGCATTTTAATCCCCCGGTTCTCCCGGGTTAGGAGCGTTAGATGGAAACCAAGAAAAAACCACCCCACATCAACGTAGATTTTTTTGAAGATCTCACCGGCGACATTTCGGAAAAACCCCGTAACGGCGTCGACGAAATCGGCAAACGGATCAGAATCTTGAGAGAAGAAAAAGGGATTTCCCTTGACGAGCTCTCGAACATGACCGGCTTCGATGTGGAATTACTTTCCAATATCGAAAATAATATCGTTCAACCTCAGCTCGGAACAGTGATTCGGCTTTCCAAAGCCCTGGACAGTGCTTTCGGCCGGTTAATTTCAGGGATCGGCAACAGAATCTATTCCATCACCCGAAAGGATGAACAGAAGGTCGTTTCGAGATCCACCGCAAAGAAAGGCCAAAAACAGGTTTACACGTATAAAAGCCTGGCGCCTGAAGTAAAGGGACGCCACATGGAAGCTTTGATCGTCCAGCTCGAAGAAAACCCTGACAAAGAAGTTTCCGTGCACGACGGCGAGGAATTCATATACGTATTGGACGGCGTTGTCGTGCTCAATATCGGGGAGGAGACCTTCGATCTCAAACCCGGAGACAGCGCCTACTATCTTTCCACGACACCGCATCTCGTCGCATCCAAAAAAGGAAAAGCGACCATATTGGCGGTTCTTTATGAAGGATAGCGTTTATAAAGTGGAAACCCCATCACCACATATCGTTCAATTAAAGGAAGAAAATTTGGATTTAAGCAGCATCAATACCATAGAAGACCTGGATCACGAACACACCGCAAAGCTTGTCCTGGACATGTTTCATCGCATCATTATCCATTATGCCTTCTGGTTCAACGAAGTCAAACATCAGATGGGAACGGAAAAGGCGTTGGATATTTTAAAAAGTGCTTCTGAAAGAAGCTTTGGCATTCAAATGAGGAGGCTCTCGAAAACCCTCGGGTTTGAAATGAAAAACGGCATTCCCCAGCCGATGCTGAACATGCCCAAAGAAACCCTGATTGAACTTATGGACGGAGTGGCTGTCAACTGGCTGGCCAACGACGGAATATGGTTTCAGGCGGTGGAGTTCACCAGCGGCATGAACGATGCCAA
>JAHECI010000107.1 GCA_024641825.1 Desulfobacterales bacterium
GAGGCTCATGTAAAGCTTCGTCCGGTGGATTTTGCCACGGACGGGGTATTCGTGTGCGGGCTGGCTCATGCACCCAAACCCATCGATGAATCCATTACACAGGCACAGGCCGCTTCAGCAAGAGCGGTGACTGTTCTTGCTCTGAAAAATATCAAGCTGGGTGGAATTATCTCTCACATTCGGCCGGAGCTGTGTTCGGGATGCCTGGGATGTATAAATGTCTGTCCGTTTGGGGCCATTACATTTGACAACCAGAAATTTGTAGCTGAAGTCAATCCAGCCCTGTGCAAAGGGTGCGGTGCCTGTGCGGCGGTATGTCCTTCTGAGGCCCCGGCTCTCATGGGATTTGATAACAATCAAATCTATGCCCAGATCAAAGGGGCGTTGAGCATGTAACCGAGTCTAAATAAGGTTTACGGGGGGTCAGGGACCAGGGGTCAGAAAAAAAGCAATATCCATTCCGCTCTCAAACCCCTGAACCCTGGCACCTGACCCATAGTCTCTGTCCCTGTTACCATTATGATTATCGATTTTCACACGCATATCTTCCCAAAAGCCATCCGTGAAAACAGGGAAACGTATTTTCCTTCAGAACCTGCCTTTAAACTTTTATACGATTCACCAAAATCAAAACTCGTGGGGGCAAAAGAAATTATTGCCGCAATGGATGAGCAAGGTGTTGACAGGTCTGTGGTCTTTGGTTTTCCGTGGAAAGATTCGGCAACCTTTAAAATGCAAAATGACTATGTCATGGAGGTTGTAAGCCGATATCCCGAACGCCTTGTGGGATTGTGTTGTTTTGATCCGTTTAACAAAGAGGCTGGTTTAGAGGCGATACGGTGTCTTCAAGGCGGTCTTTCAGGGATCGGGGAAATCGCTTTTTATCAATCCGGCATCGATGATGCTGCGCTGGATATGCTGACGCCGTTGATGGAAATTTGTCTCGACAAAGACTTTCCCTTTTTGATGCACACCAATGAACCCGTAGGACACCTGTATCCCGGAAAGACACCCAATACCCTGAGACAGATTTATGCATTGGTCACCAGATTTCCGGAAAACAAAATCGTTCTAGCCCACTGGGGTGGAGGAATCTTCTTTTTCAATCTTTTAAAAAAAGAAGTCAAAGAGCGTTTCAAAAACGTTTATTTTGATACGGCTGCCTCTCCCTTTTTGTATGATCCTAAAGTATACAGATATGCACTTGAAATTGCCGGACCGGACAAAATTCTTTTTGGCAGTGATTTTCCTTTATTAACGCCTGCAAGGTATTTTAATGAGTTTGAAAACGCTGGTCTGACTCGGGCTCAAATCGATGCCATCTCCGGCCGGAATGCCGCAAAACTCCTCAAGCTGCTACCTTAGCACACGCTTCATAAATCGGATACCAGCTGCTCATAACCGATATTAAAGTTAAAACAACAGCCTTGGGAAAAAATCCGCTTCGTAATAATAATATAAAGAGTGTGGATCCAGGGCGTTTTAAATTTCAGAATACCTTGAACTTGACAAATAGATACAATTGAATTAAGTTTAACTACTTTATCTTTTCTTTATCGTATGCTTTATCAGACCGAAAATACCGATGACGGATTAGGATCTGCCTCTGTTGGCTTTTAATCAGAAACACATATGAAAAAACTTCAGCTATCCATTCTCATCTTAAGTTTTCTTTGGGTCTCCCATGCTGTGGCTGGCGTTTTTACGGTCATACCTGAATTTGGCATCAATTATTCGGATTTAAAATGCACCCTTCAGAGTGCTCCCGCGTCTGTAGAAAGCAACATTTCCGATATAACTTGCCTATATCCGAATGTAGATCCAAATTTTTCCCTCCGTCCATACATTTTCAGTGAAGTCGGAATCGAGGATATCAACGTGGATACCGACATCGATACCGCCGATTCCGCTGAAGGGTTCGAGAAGAATGACCGTGACGTGTCTATAACGTCGCCGGCCCTCAAAGAAATCCCCGTCTTAATCGTGCAATCCATAGCACTGAAGGTATTCAACTTCCCTCCAGAAGTGTCCCGACTGAGAATTTAAACCACAAAACAAACATGTGGCAGGCGTGTTCTCCGGCTACATCCTCTATGGGCGTCGTTCTGCGCTTAAATTCTGTGTTGGATCGTTCAACGCAATCTATTGCTCTTAAAAAAATATAGTCAAATTCATCCATACCAGGGGCAATTCAAGAACATCAGGCAGACACCGATTTATCCCATGACATTTTACAGCCGGTGACAGATTTTTTTCCCATTTTTGTTTAAACGATGCAAAAAAGTCTAAGACGTTTTTCTAAAGAGGAATAAAAGATGAATCCTAGATCATCAGCAACAGCCCGTTCTGAATTTTCCACACAACCGGTTCCCCTTGTTAAAGATAAGAAGATTGAGAAGAAAAGAAGAAAACGTGTACGAAAAAATAGGTTATGGTCTTTAGTGACCAATGTTCCGGAGTTGAGCATACTGATCATGCTAATTGTAGGCGGCTATATTCTCATGGGAGTATTTTCAACAGTGGAAAGTACCGATGTCCTCAGCGCATCATCCATATGGCTGATCATCGTCGGGTCTTTCCTGATTAGCACCGCCATAGCCACCCTGGCGGTTATCGGCGGCATTGGCGGCGGGGTTATATTTACGCCCATCATGTTGGGGTTTACCTCCCTGGATAGCCTGGTAATACGCGCAACCGGCCTGGTGGTGGCCATGTTCAGCGGATTGGTGTCCACAGGACCTTTTATGAAGACCAAACTGGCCGACATAAAGTTGGTTTTTTACTGCGGTGTTCCCATCACCGTCGGTGCTCTCGCGGGGAGTGTCAGCGCCATTTATTTTCACAAAGGCCTGGGTGATTTTGGCGACGGCCTTGTTCGCTTATCGCTCGGGATTCTCATGCTTGTTGTGGCCTGGTTTTTATTCACCGGCGGCGGAAAAACCGAATATCCGGAACCCCAACGCATCGATCGACTTTCCGTTCTTTTGGGGCTGAACGGTTCTTATTGGGAAGAATCACTGGGAAAAGTGGTTCATTACCAGTTGACAAGAGCCCTTATCGGTGGAATTGTTTTTATTGCTCTTGGGTTTATAGGTGGCTTCTTCGGCCTGGGAGGAGGGGCGTTCCTCACCGCGACGCTGAACCTAATCATGATGGCGCCGGTTAAGATTGCGGCCGCATGCAGCGGGGTTCTGCTGGCCATCAGCAACGCGACTGCCATTTGGACTTACATCTCCTACGGCGCTATGATTGCCATTTTTGCAGCCCCGTGGATGCTGGGGCAGGTTGTCGGGGGAATTTTAGGGGCACACCTTTTAATCAGAATCAGGGCAGGCTTTGTTCGGAAAGTTTTGATTGTTATTCTAGTTGTTTCATCCATTAAACTGATCATGCGTGGGGTGGAAGAAGCATTTGGGATAAATATACCCATTTTATAGGAGGGAGTTATGAAAGAGGACAAACCCAAACCGCCACTTGCAGGGATAATATACGGAGAAATTGTTTACTGGGGAGTTTTAGCGGGCTCCTTGATCGTAATTGTCGGTTCGGTGCTGGCTTTTTTGGGAGACAATTTCGTGCCTGTCTCTTATTGGATATCTTCGATTTGGAAGGGTGAGACCGTTTTACAGACTTGGGAGGGTGCAACCGGTGCGCTGCCGAATGGGCACTGGTATCTTTCCCACCTCACAACAGGAGATGGTTTGAGCGCTTTTGGAATTTCATTGGGCGTATTTTCTGTGGCTCCGGCGCTTTTTCTTTCCTCAGTGGCTTTGTTCAGGGAAAAGGAGTGGCTCTATGGATCATTGGCCATGGTTGGAGGTATTGTCGTTATGATTGGTGTATTGGGCCTGGCGCCCATGCCGAAGTAAAAGATGAACGGCGCATGATGCTGAAAGTTTATTATCGGCATTTCATCTATTTTTTTGGTGTTTTAGACAAAGGAGGTTATCAATGGCTATCATCGTCATCTCCAGAACTTCTTATAGTCATGGTGCGGAGATTGCGGAAAGGGTCGCGCAAGAGCTGAACTATCGGTGCATCTCTAAAGAGGTGATCAGTCTTGCTTCACAAGAATTCGATATTCCGGAAAATTACCTGCGACAGGCGATTGAAAAGGCGCCTTCGATCCTTGATCGGTTCAGCTTTGCAAAAAAGAAATACGTCGCTTATATCCGTTCTGCCCTTTTGGAATATGTGGTGGAAGATAATCTGGTCTATCATGGACTTGCGGGGCATTTTTTGCTCTTAGGCATACCCAACATTCTTAGAGTTATGATTTCCGCTACGCCTGAAGAACGGGTGAAGGTCTTAATGAGACGGGAAAATGTCTTGGAAAAGGAAGCACTGAAAGCCATAGAAAAATTCGACAAAGAACGGAAAAAATGGGCCATGTATTTTCATGGCAAGGATCCCTGGGACCTCAGTATGTATGATTTTGGCGTGGTTATCGGCAGGCTGACCATAGATGACGCCGTTACAAAAATTCTGAATGCCGTGAAGCTCCCCTCTTTTCAAATGACCCCTGAATTGCGCCAAAATCTTTTGAACGAAAGCCTGGCTGCAAAGGTAAAGTCGGATTTGATGAATTTTTACCATGACGTCGAGGTTTCTGTTGAGGATCATACGGTCATTGTCCACATCCAAAGGAGTTTGAAGCAGGAAGAAGCTATTACCGAAGACATCCGAGAAATATTAATGGAGATGCATGATGTAAAAGATGTTCGTGTGGATGTCATACCCCTCTAATGAATGTGATAGTACGTGTAACGCTTATAATAGATTATTTGTTTTTTATTCGGAATCGTCATGAAGCTGGTGCATAAAATCATACTTGGCAATGCTCTCGGTATTATTACCATCGTTCTGATATCTACTTTTTCATATCATGAATTTAAACTTATCCAAGCCAAATTGCGCTTTGTTGAAATAGCTGACAATCTTAATGCATCTTTGCTGAGAATGAGACTTTCGGAAAAGAACTACTTTTTATATCAAAATACGGCGGATTTTCAGCTGATCAAAAAAGAATTAAATGAGAGCGAACAAACGATTGAACACACGGAGGAGAATATACTTTTAGCCATCGGAGATGAAAATTTTAAGAAGCTCAACTTGAGCCTCAAGAAATATAAGGAAGAAATTGAAAAAATTAGTGTGCCCGGGCACGGCACCAAAAATATGGAAACAAACATACGAGAGGCCGGCCGTGAATTAAAACTGTTTTCCGAAAGCATGATCAAGCTTGAGAGAAAAAAGGTTAATGAAATTATTTCTGCTTCAATCAAGGGATTATTGTATTTTTTCTGTCTGGTCATTTTTGTGGCCATAACCAGCACGTATTTATTTTTTTCAAAAATGTTCAAGTCTCTTCGACAAATAGAAAAAACGGCACTTTCCATATCTGAAGGAAACTTCCTTGAGACGGAATGTAAGATATCCAATGATGAATTGGGTTCCGCCATGCATGCGATCAACTCCATGTGTGAAGAACTTAAGACCCGGCACGAGCAACTTGTCCAATCCAAAAAACTGTCGTCATTAGGAATTCTTACGGCCGGTGTTGCCCATGAGCTGGGCAATCCGCTGAACAACATATCCATGGTGGCCCAGGCATATTGCGAATTGTACGATCACCTCGGCAAGACAGAAAGAGTGGATTATATGAAAACCGTGCTGGAAGAAACTCAGAGAATAAAGAATATTGTTCAGAACCTTTTGAATTTTTCGAAACCCAAGAATGCGGATTTCAGAATTTCCGATATCAATTCCCTGATAAAAAGTTCCCTCAGACTGGTCCAGAATGTGCTCCATGTTTCCGGAATTGAGGCGCAATTAAACCTTCAAGAAGGACTTCCTCCGGTTTTCATTGATGAGGATAAGATTCAGAGCGTACTGGTGAATTTGGTAACCAATGCCATTCAGGCCATGTCTCCCGGAGGCACTCTTTCCTTCCGGACAAATCTTAAAGAAAATCCGGATCATATTATCATAGAAATCGAGGATACCGGTACAGGAATTTCTCCTGAGTTCTTATCCAATATTTTTGATCCTTTTTTCAGCACCAAAGGAACCCAGGGGACTGGGCTTGGTTTGTCTATCAGTTACGGTATTATAAAAAGGCATAATGGGGAAATATATGCAAAAAGCAACGTGGGAGTCGGAACAACTTTTACTATAGAATTACCCAGTTATAATTCAAAGGAGGATACAGATGAGTGGTCACAAAATCATGGTGATTGATGATGAAAACATTGTGGGAAAGATGATAAAAGCAACGTTTGAACGGGACGGCTATAGTGTGGAGACCTTTTTGCATGCAAAGCCCGCATTTGAACGTTTAAAGGAAGAAAAATTCGGGGTGGTCATTACCGATTTGAAAATGAAAGATATCGACGGCATGGAGGTTCTGAAAACAATAAAAAAAGAATCTCCGGAAACCAAAGTGATCATGATTACCGCTTTTGCAAGTATGGATACTTCCATCGAAGCGTTTCGAAAAAATGCAGACGACTTTTTCGCCAAACCGATAAAAATCACAGAACTCAAAGACTGCGTCAAGAGATTATTAAACGAATCAGAGTAAGGACGGAAATCTTCATTCGGGATTCTGTTTAGAAGCTGTATCTAAACCCCCCATTCGTCGGGTTGAGCTGTTTGCAGGGTGCTAAACTCACACAATTTATCCTGATAATCATGGGATTAATCCGCCTGGGCCGGACGTCGCCAAGGGCTTTTTTGGAAAAAGACTCGAAAATCAATATGGTGTTCAATATATATCAATTCATGTATCTAATTGGTCGTGCCTTGGCGATGAAGGAGTTATTAATGAAGCACTATTGGGTGGGTGGCAGTTTACTCAAAAGGGTCGCAATATCCAACTGATTGATCAGGTCGGCATAAACTTCGCTCACCGCAGTACCGGAATCATCCATCCCCGGGACATCAACCCGTTCCGATTCTCCGCTAATCGTTTCCTTTACAAGGGCATTTCCAACTTTTTCCAGCATGGCGGTATAGCTCATCCTGAAGTGCCATTTGTAATCTCGCAGATCGAGCTGAAAAAGTGTAACCGCCACTTCCAGTTTCGGGATTTGCGAAGAGGTGGAATCGACCACCCGGATTCCCATCTGATCCATGCGTTTTCGGAAAACCGATTCAAACAAAGATATGAGATCGTATACCCCTGAAACGGGAGTGTCGCCTTTGGGCGCCATGATCAGCATATATCTTTCGTTAAAATTCTTTAGTTTTTCGCGGGCGGTGATGCTTAACGGATCTGGATTGTTCCGCTGATCCACCACACTCAACCGGATCTTGGTTATTGCCGGCTTTTCCGGAACGTTTTCCGGCAGCTGGTAATTGACCTTCATGTAAGAGCGGGATGCACAGGCAGACAAGGTAAAGAGGATTAATACGAGCATTGGTAGGTATTTTGTGGCATTTTTAACAAATAATAATAAGCGTTTCATCATAGGTTCCTTTTATTGGATTAGACCTCTACGGGGACGTTCGCGTCCACAACTTTAAAAAAACATTATACCCTTTCAGACATCTTCTCTGCAAGTGCTTTAATATCTGTTTGCTGTCCTGAGACTGCTTTAAACTTGAATTCACCTTTCCAACATTCTCATAGGTGCTCAGTCGGTTTGATGGGCAGGCTGCTTCTGATAGATAAAACAATTGCATATTGTCACGGTTGCACCTTTACATCCACCATCACGGATAGCGTGTGCACGCCACCGCCCATAACGACCCCTTTCACCGGGGTAACATCGCCGTAGTCCCGCCCCCAGGCAAGGGTGATGTGGTTGTCACCGGGAATGAGATTGTTGGTGGGATCCAGATCCACCCAGCCTGTATCCGGTACGAAAAGAGAGATCCAGGCATGGGAAGCGTCTGCACCAATCAGCTTTGGTTTTCCCGGCGGCGACACCGTGTTCAAGTAACCGCTCACATAGCGTGCCGCCAGCCCCAGAGCCCGCAGGCAACTGATGGCAAAGTGAGCGAAATCCTGACAAACTCCTTTATGGTTTGCCAGTACCTGATCCACTGAGGTGTCCACGGTGGTGGCCGACTTGTCGTATGTAAACTCCGTGAAGATCCTGCGTATCAGGTCCAAGGCACCCGCCAGCACGGGAATACCCTGCGTGAAGGAGGTTCGCGCATAGGCCATGGTGCCGGGGTTGATCGTAATCAGCGGGCTGGCAAAAACGAACTGGTAGGCATTGAGTTCCGCCGGATGATCGTGGGCGGCCAGCCTCTGGACCACGGTTTCCCAAGGGGCCGTGCTTTCCGGTGCCTGTGTGACGGGCAGAGTTGTTTCCACAATGCTGGTGGCGGTCACGGCCAACTCGTTATGAGGCTGCTGAACCATGAATACCTCTGCGATGTTACCGTAGTAATCGGTCCGGCGATGCAGGTATTGGGGTTCCGGTACGATGGTCAATTGGCTTTGGACCATCCGCTGCGTATCGGTTTCACGGGGATGGAGGAACAGTTCATTCTGGGAGAGGGATGCCGGCTCTGAATAGCGGTAAGTTGTATTGTGGATGATGCGGTATCTCATGGTTTGCGGTCACCGAGGCTCATGGAAAAATGGGGCGTCGATTGGACACGGCTCAGATAGTGGGCGCTGATCTGCTGGGCCAAATCCTTCAGTCGGATCTCCATGGTTTCAAGAAATGCCTTTAATGATTCGGTTTCGACGCCAATTTCGCTGCAACGCAGGTCGGTGAGATCCAACGAGCGTACGGCGGTGAGTATCTCTATGGCCATGCGACCCTCAGGACCGGCGAAGTGTTGGTCTCCCTCCCGGGGCAGTTGCTCCACATGGGCGGCCAGCTGGCTGATCTGGAATGCCATGGATTTGGGATTACTTTCGTCCATGAGCAGCAGATCCAGCACCGGTGCAAGCTGAAAGGCCGTCCGGTAGCGGGCCCTGTAAGTCATGATGCTGTCGAACACCTCAAGCAGCGCTTCCAGAGCGCTTCGGGATCCGGTGCAAACCTGGGGAATCCCGATCCGGATCAGGCCGGCCTGGTTTACGGCCCGTTCTACCCGGCGCCCGATGTCCATAAAGCGCCATCCCAGCCCGCGGGTCATGCTTTCCATGGCCAGCCCGCTGAAGGCGCTCAAGGTGAACAGGGTGTTGTCCAGAAGCTCCAGCGGATCGCTGGCAGGGATATCTGCAAAGCCTTCCAGCCGGTTGATTACCCGCCAGGAGTCCAGGGAGAGCCGGTCGCGCACATTCCGTGCCGCCTCCTGCACCCGTTTGAGAACAGCGACCACGCTTTCGGGACGATCATGCCGGTACAGGGCATCATTGAGCTGGGTCGACAACTCCCGAAAGCGGGGGATGCCTCCGCTGTCATCGGGAGCCCGGGGAATGATGTTTTCCGTCCTGAGAAGATTCAACAGAAACAGAAGCTCCGGGATGTCTGTTAGACGGGCTTCACCAGAAAGCCGACGGAAGACGGATCGCAGGAGCCGCACCAGCCCCTCGGCGCGCTCCATGTAGCGTCCCAGCCACAAAAGGTGGTCGGCCACCCGGCTGGGCAGATCGCTGCCGCGATTGAATTTGGCAATCG
>JAHECI010000108.1 GCA_024641825.1 Desulfobacterales bacterium
AATATCCGGACAAGCCCCTTCCGCCGATGAAAGTTTTTAAGATATCCGGATCAACGGTATCGACACACCCTGTGTGATCCGAGAGGTTTATTCTGGCAATTTTTCCACACCATCCGTACATATTCACCGCAACATGATTCGTGATTATTATACTATAAAAACGCAGACAAAATGGCGATTATTAGAGTCAAAGCACGGAGTCCTTTAATCGTTGCATTTGCTACCGGGTGTAACGTACCCGGTTTTTGGCAAAAATAAATGCCGTGTGATGAACCGCTGCAATCCCGGCAGTTTAAAGAGAGCATCGACGGCTTTGATTTGTAAACCGTTTAACTCAACTTTTTTTACAACGATTTTAAGTAAACGGTGCCCGCGAGTCAAGGCGGAAAGAAACACCCTTATATTGACCTTGACATGTGCCCCTTTTAAACTTAACTTCCGACCTATTGTATAATTCGCCTAATTTATTAAGATGCGTGTTTAACGCCGTGACGACAGACGTATGAAGTCCGAAAAACAGAACAGATCCGATACTAAAATTTTCCTGACCGATCGAACGGCCATAAACCGAAGCCATTTAAAATATTTAAAAAAATGGTTTGCGGATTATGTTGCCGGCTTTTATACAGACGACCCCGTAAACAACAGCACCATCCGTCTCAAAGAAAAACATACGGAGCATGTGTGTCGGAATATGATCTTTCTGGGAAATGCTCTGGGGCTGTCGGACCAGGATATGATCTTGGCGGAAATCATGGGTCTATTTCACGATCTCGGACGCTTTAAACAGTATGCCGTGTACGGCACGTTTAGGGACATGGATTCCGAAAATCATGCCATACTCGGACTCCGGGAGATGGCGGCGCATAAAGTTCTGTCCGGATGCAATCGGAATGAAAAGCGATGGATCGCAAAAGCCGTCGCCTTTCACAATACAATGAAAATTCCCGAAGACCAGGATGAGAGAACACTTTTTTTCATTCGCTTGCTTCGGGATGCCGACAAGCTCGATATCTGGCGGGTTTTTATAGATTATTACAAGGTGCGTGATAAACAGGTCAACGCGGCCGTAGAAATCGGCCTTCCCGATGATCCGGATTTTTCGCCAAGGGTTATCGCTGCCTTGGACAACGGCTGTTTTGCCCGTATTCAAGATTTAAAGACACTCAACGATTTTAAACTGCTCCAGATAAGCTGGGTCTTCGATCTTAATTTTGCACCTTCTTTCAAGGCGGTTAAAGAGCTTGAGTACATAGAAAAGATTGAAGCGACCCTCCCGCACTCAAAAGAGATCACCGCGGCGGTAAAGAATGCACACGATTATGTGGAGCGTTGTCTTTAATTCCATCTATTTTTTAACCATTCGATAAATCAACGAATCCCATCGGAACAAATGGGATTAAGAGAGGAAACATGAACGAAATATTTTTGTTATTGATAATTGTGGGGGTTTGGTTCCTGTTGCAAGCGTACATCCTTCCCAAATTGGGTATCTCCACCTGAGTCCAAGATTCTTGTCAGGTGACAAGGAAGAAAGGCCATACCCAAGAGCAGATACTCCAAAAAAAGGATACGGATTTAAAATAATATCTACGAACTCGTTACCTTGATGTCCAGTCGGTAGTCTCCCCGCCTGGGTCCGGAATCGATTTGAACCTTTTCGTCGACGATCCCTTTACCTTTAAATATGGCAATAGTGGTATTAAACTGCAATCTATCCAGTATCTTACCCACCATAAAATTATTCAGCAATTCTTCTTTGTGGCCTGCGACAAAGAGGGTGATTACGTTTCCCGTCTGGAAACTGACGTCCAGAACAAATGTCCCCCCTTTTAAGGGACCATCGTCAAAAGTGATGATCATGGAGCAGATATCGGGGAACTCTCCGTCAGTTATCTCAAGTTCATCAACATGTTCAGGATCCCTTAATTGAAGAGAAACATTTTCCTTCAGGTTGTCAAACCGAAAAACTTCAAGAAACAGGCGTATGGTGAGCAGTTGATTTGGAGAAAAAAGGTTGCTTGACTGCCATTTTTGAAACTGAGAATACGCAGCTTCTATTGAAGATCGGGTCATGTGGCATCGCAAAATATTTTTAGCGGCCTTCATTCGGAGGTGAGGGGCCTTTAACAGCTCATTTAACTCTTCTAAAGACCTCTCGAACTGTCCGAACTTGGCCAGGGTCAGTGCGCCTTCGAAAACTTCTGATTCTTGGCCGGTGTCTTTGGTCTCTGTGAACAGGGTTTTAATAATATCCTGCTCCTCCCTGGACACTTCCGGCAATATCGGCTGCTTTTCTATTTTTTGAATATCATTTTTAACCGCGCTGATTTTCTTTGAAATAATATCCGCCAGTTTTTGGCCCCCCTGAATCAATTCAGATCCCTGTAACAATGCGAGGGCATCTTCATATTTCCCCGTTGCCTCGGATAACAACCCCTGAGATCGATAAAGTTCTGCAGTCTGTATCATTTTTTTCAGCTGTACTTTTATATCCATAATTTTATCCCGAACGGTTATTTGAACATGTAAATTCCAAGGGCCCTGTCGTAAAGATCTACAGAGGAAAACTCGGCCCCGATATAAGGACCACGAATCATTTTAATGGTGGCCTCTTTCCGGATTAAGGATCTCGATTCGTCGTCCAGATGAAACTCAACGAACAGTGTGTCACCCCTATTAAATTTTTCCATCTCATCCCCGTCAACCTTTAAGCCCAATCCTGCCCGCGTGATTTCTTTTACGGTCATCGAACCTTCCGACAATTGTCGTCCGGTAATAAAATGCGTGTATCTACCCGGGACATCCAGTATTTTTCTGTATCTGTTTCTTCTTTCTAAAAGAACGTTATACACATATCCACACCCACACGGATGTTTTAATTTCACCGCCTCCTGGGTATGAACGTGTTCGGATACATCAACGGTCTTGGATTTATCACATTTTGGGCAAATAATTATCGCCTTGTGGTCTTTGTAAATAAAAACTTTATCCATGGTATTGGCAGTCCTTATTTGACATGGTTCAGGGTTTCACTCAGGCATCTAACAAGTTGTCATAACAATATATCATATCCCATGGGATCATTGCAAGATGTCTTGCATTTTCCAAACCTTTCCAGAATCTTCTTCGGCCGGCACAGGTTTAACGTAAACGGTCCATTAATTATATTTTTTGATTTTTGGGGTTAAATGGCTTTTTAGGAGATATCACAATATATTGTGGTATATTTTTCTTGACACACAAGATATTTTTTTATATACTGTTTCAAAATTTGTTCCGAAATATCAAAGATTTGAACAACAAAGAAAAAGGAAGGTATAGATGGGCAAGTCTTTAATAAAATGCCCTAAGGACCCGAAAATTCAATATTATCGTGAAGTTTGCACGGAAATTTTTCGGAAAGGGAACTTACGCAAGTGGTGTAAGCACTGTGAAGTCTTTCATGATCAAAAGAAGTCTGTTGGTGGCGCATAGTATTTTCATGTATTAACATCGTTTAACGTTTGTCGGAAGGTTGTAAGATGATACATCGTTGATTTATAAAAATGGTTTTTCATTTTAATATTAGCATGATAGAGGAGGCAAAAATGATTTCTTCTCCATGTGCAAATTGTATTAAGAAAAATCAACCTAAAGAAACGTGCGTAAAGGATTGTGAAATATTAGAGGCGATACAAGTTTATCAGGTGTCATTTGATAACAGCTATGCCATACATGCCATCGATTATGCTGAAGAAGGAAGATTTTGTTTAAACAGCAAAGATATTATTTAAATTGATTTTTCTCTTCGGCAACGCTTAAGTTTAACAATACCTATTTTTCTGCTCCGCCGTCTTTATTATGCAAAGGAGGTATTCCAATGTACGTGGGCCGAATTATGAATACATATCTGATGACCATTCCCCCGGATACGAGTTTGCAAAAAGCAAAGGAGATTATCGACGAAAAGCGGATCAACCACCTTCTGGTGGTGGATAAAAATGGAGATTTGATCGGAATTGTATCGGACAGGGATATTAAACAGACTTCGGCATCTCCGGCCACTGCTCTCAGCGTCCATGAGTTAAATTACCTGCTCACCCAACTCACCGCCGAACAGATAATGTCCAAAAAGATTATTACCATATCGCCCGGCACAACCATTGAACGTGCAGCTTTAATTATGCAGAAAAACAGAATCAATGCGTTGCCGGTCATCGAAGATGAAAAGCTTGTGGGGATCATTACGAGTAGCGATGTCATGAGAGTTCTGCTTCGTGCCATCGGATTTGGCGAAGGAAGTGCCCGGTTTATTGTCCTGGTTGAAGACCGCGTCGGGGTCATCGCCGAAGTATCGAGGATCCTAAAAGATCAGGAAATCAGCATCCTCAGCCTCGTTACCTGGCCGGAGAAAGATTATCCTGGAATTTATCAGCTGGTTATGCGGGTGTCCGCCAAAGATAAAGATAACGCGGTGTTGGCGTTGAGAGACCAAGGTTTCAAAGTGCTGACGGAATATGTCCGCGACCTGACACCGTATCTGCCAGATGCATAAAATTTGTGGCTGTTTGAGGAAGATAGCCCGAGCCGTACCAGAGTTATAAAGAACAATTCGTCAAAAACATATCCCATGGATATTTTAAATCATAATTTCATTCGGTTCGGTCTAACGCGTGCTAAAGCCCTTCAAACAGCCCGTCGGTTCCCAAGAGAAACACGCCGCCCCTTCGCTGCACCGAAATCAAATGCGTTCACCCTGTCAGAACAGCAGTCCCTGATTGTACTTCTCCCAGCATTCAATTATTGCGTTCGCCAGCAACGCTGACCGTTGTAAAAGGCTTTCTTTGATCATGTATTCGTCTTTGCTGTGATCCATGGCGCCGATGGGACCCAGACCATCTATGACCGGTGTATTTTCTCCGGCAATCAGATTGGCGTCGGATACGCCGGCCCTGAATTCTTCGTCCACGGACAATCCAATCGATGTTGCTGTTTCTTTGACAGCGTTAAAAAGGCTTTTATTTTTTTCAGAGACCGGCATGGGTGGCCTGCCGCTCAATACGACAAACTGGGAGCGTGTATTTTGGATGTTCTGTTTCTGGGTAATCTCGGCCATCTTTTGTTCGAGATACGCCTTGTCCGAACTTTTTAAAAACCTAAAATCGATCCGGGCTGAGGCATGCTCGGGCACGGTATTGGGTCCTATTCCTCCGTCGACGCGACCCACATTTACGCTGATTCCCCTGTCAGGATTGTTTAAGGATTCAAATTCAATGATTTTGTGCGCCAGTTCAACAATAGCGCTGGCTTTATCCTTGCCGGCAAATGCAGCATGACCTGCCCTTCCTTTGATCTTGAGTTCAAGGGAAAGGTTTCCCTTTCGACCGGTGACGATTTCTCCGTTCCGTCCCCCGGTCTCCAGCACAAATGCAAAAATACTTTTTTTTGCCTCTTCCTGAACCAGCGCTTTAGAACTGGGAGATCCGATCTCTTCATCGGAATTAAATATGAATGTGATAGGTATCCGGGTTAAAAGGTTTTCGTCGTCCAGTGCTTTAAGTGCGAATATACCGGCGGCAAGACCGCCTTTCATGTCGATGACACCCGGACCGTAACAAAGGGAGTCGTCCTCTCTATACCAGTTAAAGCCGGTATCTTTTGGAAATACCGTGTCCATGTGGCCCACAAGGAGTATCTGTGTGTTAAATTGCCCATCACAGAGGGATCGAACAACGAGATGATTCCCATATCTATCCTGCTCGATCACCCGGCATGAGACATTGTTGGACTGAAATGTCGATTTTATAAACCGGCCCAGCTTATCGATACCGTCC
Organism: Desulfobacterales bacterium; assembly: GCA_024641825.1. Taxonomy (GTDB): domain Bacteria; phylum Desulfobacterota; class Desulfobacteria; order Desulfobacterales; family UBA11574; genus JAAXQD01. Next base: position 5,817 of record JAHECI010000108.1, read on the forward strand.
TTGTTGAAGCTGCCGCTCTGAATCAGCACCATTTTTTCAAGGAGCTTGAACATCTCCCGTTCATGCGCCTTTAGAAAGGTTGTTATGGGGTTATGGGGTGTCATCACAGAGTTTATTCTATTCCGGAATATTCGGAATGGTGGTATAAATACCCTGGTAATTTTTCAGAGTGTATTCTTTTTCGTTCTTATCGACAATATAATAATCCGGCATCAGAGGAATCTTCCCGATATTGGTTGCGATGACATACATGGGCTGGGCAAGACCTGTGGTGTGACCCCGCAGTGCATCTCTGATGAGTTCTGCGCCTTTTTCAACCGGTGTGCGGAAATGATCGATTCCCGGCGCAGGCTCGCAGTAGAAGACATAGTAAGGCCGGATTCGAACGGTCAAAAGTTTTTGATGGAGCTTCCTGAAGGTCTCTACGTCGTCGTTAATCCCCTTTAGCAATACCGCCTGGTTGCCAACATTCACACCGCAGGAAAGAAGGTCGTAGACAGCCTTGGCCGTTTGTTCCGTAATTTCTTTGGGATGATTGCACTGGGTATTCACCCATATGGGGACCCGATGATAGTCGCTCAATATTTTTTTAAAATCGTCGGTGATTCGATGGGGCAGAACGATTGGGGTTCGCGTTCCAAAACGGATCATCTCTATATGGGGAATGTCTCGCAGCTTCCGAATAAGATATTCAATCCTTTCGTCTGAAAGTATGAATGGATCGCCCCCGGTAATAAGGATGTCCCGAATCTCCCTATGATCCGTAATCCACTCGATACCTTCTTCAAAATCGAAGCGAAGCTTAAGATCACGGTCGACCACGAGTTCTTTACGAAAACAATGGCGGCAGTAATTTGCACAGACATCCGTAACGGTAAAGGCGATGCGGTCATGATACTGCCGGGCAATACAGTCGGGCCTGACCTCCCCTACATCACGGTTTTCTTTCCAAATCAGATAGTCGTGCATTCCGTATTTATTTTCTGTTTCCTTCATAGAAGGGATAACCTGTCTGCGTATCGGGCAGTTGGGGTCGTCCGGATCCATCAAAGACGCAAAATAAGGGGTCGTTCCCCATTTGGTGTGAAGCGTATTTATGGTCGCTTCTTCTTCCGGGGTAACATTGATGATTTTTTTAAGTCTCTCGAGGGTATTGACACTATTTTGGAGTTGTTCAACCCATGCTTCCATTATATGATCCTCCTAAATACTCAGATATTTATTCAGTTCCCTTGGCGTAACGTGAACTCTGTGATCTTCCCAATCATTAATTTTAAGGGACATGTAGGCATTGTAAATCCGATCTCCCAGAAAATCTTTCAAAAATTTGCTCCGTTCGGCTTCAACCAGCGCTTCGAACATGCTTTTGGGCAAAAACCGTTTATCCCAAAGGCGGTATTTGTATTTCTTTTTATACGTGCTTCCGACATCCGGCGGGCTGCAGTCAAGATCTTGTTTTATGCCTTGAAGTCCCATGGCGATCAGCATGGCAATCTGAAGATACGGGTTGCCTGCCGGATCGGGGTTCCTCAACTCGATCCTCGTACCATCGGGGTTTTGGGCGTACGGCACCCGGACCATTGAACTTCTGTTTCTTAAGCCCCAGCTTCGAATAATGGGTGCCTCCCGATCAAGAATGTATGCCTTGTATGAATTGAAAGTCGACGCCATGATGATCGATGTTTCCCTGGCATACTTCATAATCCCGGCGATAAATTTTTTACAGGTGCTGCTGATTTTGTCTTTGCTGTCTGAATCGTAAAACAGGTTTTTCCCATTTAGATCCTGCATGGAAATATGAATATGGAAGGCATTTCGGTTAAAGTTGTCAAATGGTTTGGGCATAAACGTCGCGTGATAGCCGAACTCCACCGCAACCTTCTGGGTGATATAGTTAAATAGTAAGGTTCGGTCCGCCGCGGCCAGAGGGTCGGCACACTCCAGGTTAATTTCATGCTGTGAAGGCGTGACCTCATGGTGCGCTTTTTCAAACCGAATCCCACAAGTTTTTAGAACGGCAATAATTCGATTCCGTACCAGTTCTCCCTTGTCGTGGGGCGTGGCCTGAAAATAGCCGGCCTTGTCAGAGTGAGTTTTATCGCTGAATTCATCTCCGGCAAGCAAAAAAAATTCATGCTCCGGCCCCACCTTAAACTTGAATCCGTATTCTGTCTCCGCCATTTTTAGGACGCCTTCCAGAACAGACCGAGGATCGGCTTTTGCACGGGATTTTTTATCATTATAAATATGGCCGATAAAAAAACCGACTCTTTCATCCGTCAATTCTACAATACGAAAACTTTCCGGATCCGGAAGAAGGAGTCTGTCGCTGCTGTCAACGGTGCCATATCCAGCAACGGAGCTTCCATCAAAACCGATTCCATCGGAAATAATCGATTCAATATTTTCAGGATTTATCGGCAAGCTCATGATTCTCCCGTTTAGATCGCTAAAAAAGATCTTTGTAGACGTCGTCTCTTTTAATGCCATATTGATATCTTCGATGGTCGCCATTTTCTTATCCCCCGCTTTAATGAGGTTATATTGATTCTGGAACCCTAATGATTCACTTTCAATTTGCCCTTATTCGCGTCGACCTTAAATTGCAATACATTTTTCCAATAATTTAGAAAAAATATCATAATATTGTATTAAAGGTGTCTGCATATTTGCAACAGTTCTCTGGAAAAGCTATATGTTTTATTGTTTAAGATTATCATTGGATCTGTTCTATGGTATCATAATACAAAATTTTTGATTGTTTTTTTATAGATTTCTCTATTTCAATGGAGCGCCCCCTCACATACCGGATCTTTACTTCAGTTAAACAGGAAAGACCGATGGGCACGGGGCAGACTTGGCCTCGGCAACCCGGGGGGACCCAAAATTTCATTACATTGAAACCCTTAAAAAACTGGGTGGGTAAAAATGATTAAAGTGCTGGTCAGTGCCTGTTTGATGGGCGAACCTGTACGCTATAATGGGGGGGCTATCAAGATATTCGATCATCGTCTATTGGAATCCTGGCACGCCGAAGAGCGTTTGGTGCCGTTTTGTCCGGAAGTCGCCGGAGGGCTTTCAATCCCCAGACCGTGCTCGGAAATCTTGGATGGGGATGGGAAAAAGGTAATACGCGGTGATGCCCGGGTCATCAACATCCATGGGGAGGATGTTACGGAAAGTTTTCTGAAGGGTGCTCAAAAAGCAATGGAACTGGCGCGCGCCATGAAAATCCGCATGGCCGTCCTGAAAGATGGAAGCCCTTCCTGCGGCAGCGCTTATATTTATGACGGGCGTTTTGCCGGGGTAAAAAAACCGGGCAAAGGCGTAACCGCTGCGCTTTTGGAAGAAAAGGATATCCGTGTTTTCAGCGAAGGAGAAATCCCTAACGCATCTGAATATTTAAAAACACTTGAAATCTAATATTAGGCGATTGTGGCTCACCACACAGCTAAATCCGGTGATGTACAGCTTTCGGGAGTTTTTATTATAAGGCCTTATTAAAAAGCGAAATGGATGATCTTTTTTTAAAACCGTGTGGCGTTTGGGTGGTTTTGAAGTCGTTAGAAAAAACAGCCCCATGCATGCGTTGACACTCATTCCAAAATGTTTTTAAACACCTGCAAAATACTCTGCAACGCCTTACCGCTGGGTTGTTTTATAAAAAAGCCGCGCCTGCTTTTTAACGCCAGATTAGAGAATGGATTCTCCTCGATATTGATATCGATAATGACGCCGTCACGATTTTTTACTTC